>JAAZHP010000056.1 GCA_012510625.1 Bacillota bacterium | reverse complement strand
TCCATTATTGGCCCCAGCACTCCTTCAGAAACAATGAATTCAACTTCGCTGCTCTGTATGTTTTTCTGCCCTGTGAGAACTGAGAGGAGCATCACGGCCAGAATCGGCCCGGCGCTCATAATGCCCACAAGGCCGAAAGCATTCTCTTCCGAATGCCTGCCGCCCTTAATTATAGACAGTCCCAGCGATATGGCCAGGATGAAGGGAGTGGTCAGCGCGCCGGTGGTTGCGCCGGAAGAGTCAAAAGCTATGGCCAAAAACTCCTCCGATACAAATATCGCCAATATAAAAATAACTCCATAGGTAATCATCATGAAACGGTTAAGCGGCATATCTCCCAGAAGCCTGAAGACACCCAGTGAGATCAGGACTCCCACACCTATGGAGACCATATATACAATCACAGAAGCGCTCATAACACCTCCGGAGGCGGCCTCGATCTGAGATCCGAGAACGAGCATATCCGGCTCCGCGACAGTAATTAAAAATCCCAATAGAAAACTGAGGATGGCAATCTTCAAAAATGTCCTGGAAGTGGCGATTTCCCGAGACATGTGCTCGCCAATGGGATTCATCGCCAGGTCTACGCCCCATAAAAAGATGGAAAGTCCTATTAAAAGCATGACGCTGCCGACAAGAAAGCGGGTAAAAACATTTGATTCTACGTCCACTAGGGTAAAACAGAGCAGCAGCACCAGTATCACTACAGGCATCAGGGTCCGGGCGACATCCTTTGTTTTTTCAGCAAGCAGGTTCAAGATGCCACCCCCCCATGCTCTCCGGACTCGTTTTCGAAAAGGCCGCTTGTCTCGATCACCGGCAGGATAAAGAGGATCCCTTTGCCGGGTTTTTCAAGCTCCAGCTCTGTAGAGATCCGGTCCCTGATGGGAGCAACTTTATCCCGGGGCGCAATTATTATGATGATATCCTTTTGAGGCTCTATTACTAGAGGGTAATAAAATTCCGTCGGGACACCGGCTCCCCGGCCGTGAATGAGGGTGCCGCCCCTGGCGCCCGCATCCCGTGCCGCTTTAAGACAATCCTTGCTGCTCCCTTTATCCACAATGGTTATTATGCAAAAATGCGAAGAAGCGGCGCCCGCTGGCGGGCTTGCCTGCTTCATCCCGGAATCCTGCAGCTGCCGGCGCCTGAAAGGAATGGTGAAGGCAATACCCCTGTTCCTCTTGGAGAACATGAATTCTTCGCAAACCATGTCGTGCAGCTTGCTGCAGAGCTCTTCTGATGCGGATATCATCAAAATTTCCTTGTGTGATTCAGCCAGGCCGATCTGTTCCAACAGTCTGGACGGGACGGTTCCTTCGCCCAGGAAGATTGTGCCCCCCCTGGCGCCAAATTCTTCTGCCTTGCGCAATACAGCATTGGCCCTGCCTCTATTAATAACGGCAAAAAACATTGCTTCCATGAATACTTCCCACTTTCTTATATCTTTTTTAGAACGTTATTTGTTCTTGTAGGGAAATTATAGCTATAATCTGGTTGTTTTCGATTAACTAATTAACTATACCATATAATTATTCATGTTTGCAAAATACTATCATTCAAATCAAGACCAGCCTGCCCCGGCATTTTAACCCTTTTAGAAAAGCATAAAAAAGAGCTTTTCTTCTATAAAGGCCTTTTTCTAATTAAAGCGCTGCAATGAAAAACGGCATGGCCCCAATTATGGCTATACCGTTTTCTCAGTCAGAAGGTTTAATTTCTATGAACAAGTTTAAAGGAAACTCTTCTGTTTAATATTTTTTCTCCCCGGTTAATTATCTGATTCGATGTCTTCAGGCTGCTGCAGGCTGACATGCCGCGCCGGAATCACCGTGGAGATGGCATGCTTATAGACCAGCTGCTGCTTTCCCTCCACCTC
>JAAZHP010000297.1 GCA_012510625.1 Bacillota bacterium | reverse complement strand
GTGCGCATGAACCTGGTTGCTGTTCCCGTTAACAGCATGCCTAATTTGAAAGGGCTTCTGGATGAAGAAGTTGCCGCCGCATCTCTGGAGGAAGTATCCCGCGACAGGGACCAGGTCTACTGCTTCTTGATTTATCTCGCCAAAAAAGCGGACACGGTTGGCTTCCTTTTAAAGGAGGCCGGGGCGAACCCGGTGACCTTCCCTGGCCTGAAAGGAACAGTGGCGCATAACATCGCCGCCCTGGAGGAAAAAGAGGCGGCGCTGCAGCGCGAGGAGAAGGCGGTGATCGAAGGGATCGAAGAGATGCTGGGCGAGCGGACCCGCCTGATGGCCTATTATGATTACCTTGACCGGGAGCGGGCTCAAAAAGAGATCGGGAAAAATTTTGCCCAGACCGGGTCCAGCTTCTTGATTGAAGGGTGGGTGCCGGCAGAGGCGCTGCCCGGCCTGGAGAAAAGACTGTTGGATGAAAGCGAAACTGCCGTTCTGGTGTCACGGGACCCCCTGCCGGAGGAGAATGTGCCCATTTTGCTGCAAAATAGCGGCCCGGCCGAACCCTACGAAGTGGTCACCAGGATGTACGGCTACCCTCATAAAAGTGAGCTTGATCCCACGGCACTCCTGGCTCCCTTCTTCTTTCTATGTTTCGGCATTTGCCTCTCGGATGCCGGTTACGGGATTATCCTGGCGCTGCTCAGTTTTTTTCTTTCCCGCAAGCTTAAACTGGCCGGTATGGGTCAACAGCTGCTCAACCTCCTCTTTTTGGGCGGTATCTCTTCGTTCATCTTCGGAGTGCTTATGGGCAGCTGGTTTGGCGACCTGATTAAGATTAAACCGCTTTGGTTTAATCCGCTCAATGATCCCATGCGCATGCTCATCTTCTCTTTTGGATTCGGCGTTTTTCAAATTTACTGCGGCATGGCGATCAAGGCTTACCGGAGCATCAAGGAGGGCAAGGTCCTCGATGCCCTTTTTGACCAGGGCGGCTGGTATTTATTTCTTACCGGCCTGATCCTGCTGATATTGCCGCAAACCCGGGCCGCCGGCCGGTGGATGGCCGTTGCAGGCGCCGTGGTATTGATTCTCACGCAGGGCCGCAGCCAGAAAAGCCCCATCATGAAGTTCTTGAGCGGCCTGCTGAGCCTCTATGATGTTACCGGCTTTTTAAGTGATGTCCTCTCTTACTCCCGCTTGCTTGCCCTGGGCCTGGCCACGGGAGTGATCGCTACAGCGATCAACTCCATGGGCGGCCTTTTACCCGGGGGACCGGTTGGCTTTCTCTTCCTGACCATTCTTCTGGCCGGGGGGCACCTCTTCAATTTGCTGATCAGCGGGCTGGGCTCCTATGTCCATACCAGCCGGCTCCAGTATATCGAATATTTCGGGAAATTTTTTGAAGGCGGCGGTAAAGCCTTCCGGCCTTTTGCCGTGAATACAACTTATGTGCAGGTAGAAGAAGAGGAGCCGGTTAAAGGTGTCGCCTGAAGATAGCCAGGAATTTTTTTCATCAGGAAAAGGAGGATGTTTTTAATGACAGGAATTGTGATCGCGCTTCTAGGCGCCGCCATGGCGGTGATCCTGCCGGGCATCGGCTCCGCTCTGGGGGTCGGCCTGGTCGGGCAATCCGCCGCCGGCGTGGTTACTGAAGACCCCGACAAGTTCGGACAGACGCTGCTGCTGCAGGCCCTTCCGGGGACCCAGGGGATCTACGGTCTGCTGACCGGATTCCTGATCATGCAGCGGATAGGTGTTATTGGAGGCAATCTTCTGGAACTGACTACGGGGCAGGGCCTTACTGTGTTGATGGCTGCCGCCCCCATTGCCCTGGTGGGGCTTCTCTCCGCCATTTACCAGGGGCGGGCCGCCGCAGCCGGGATTGGCCTCATCGCCAAGCGCCCAGAGGAGCTGGGGAAAGCGATTATCTATGCAGTAATGGTGGAAACTTATGCCGTTCTCTCGCTGCTCGCTTCGATCATGCTGCTTTTTGGGCTTTCTCTCTAAGGGGTGTGACCGATGAGTGCAGGAGCGGAGAGGATCATCGAGCATATTCTAAATGACGCCCGGGAAAAAGCCGCGGAGATCGAAGCCGAAGCGGCGCGGAAATCCCGGGAGATTATGACAGGGGCGCAGGAGGAAGCCGCCCGCAGGCGGGAGCAGATCCTGGCACGAGCCCGCGATGAGGCGGCGGAGTTAAAGCGCCGCATCCTGGGCGCGGCCCGGCTGGAGGCGCGTAAAGAGAAGCTGGCGGCAAAGCAGGAACTGATTGCCCATGCTTTCCGGCAGGCGCTGGAGGAACTCTGCGCGCTTGACGACGAGAGCTACTGGTCCCTCCTGCGGGGGATGCTTCTGGCCGCCGTGGAAAAGGGAACGGAGAAAGTTTTTCTCTCAGAGAGGGATCGTGCCCGCATCCCGGGCCGCTTTTTGGCGGAGCTAAATGCGGCCCTGGAGAAGGCGGGGAAAGAGGGAAAGCTGGCCCTGGCTGAAGAGACCAGGGATATAAAAGGAGGCTTCATTCTGCAATCCGGCGGGGTGGAGATTAACTGTTCTTTTGAAGCCCTGCTGGAGGCGCAAAGAGATAAGCTTGAGCCGGAGCTGGCCGGGATTCTCTTTGACTAATGACCAAAATGAAGTTATTCTCCGTGAGATGAAAGGAGAGCCGACAGGCAGATGCCGGCAGTAGACAGCAGTTACGCATATGCTTATGCGGTGGGCAGGGTCAGGGCCCTGGAGAGGCGCCTGATTGACAGAAGCAAGTTCAACCGGATGATCGAAGCGACTTCGCCCGGCGAAGTCTTAAAAATACTGGCGGAAACAGAATATGCCTCCGCAGTGGCGGGCCTGGAGAGCCACCATGATTTTGAAATCGCGCTAAGGGAAGAACTTGGCCGCACCTTTCTTGAACTGAAACAGATGAGCCCCCGGCCGGAAATATTTGATCTCCTCATGCTGCGATTCGATATCCACAACTTAAAGGCGCTGTTCAAGGCAAAGTACCTCGGGATCGATGCGGAGATGCTTTATCCATTGGGGACATTACCCCTTCCGCTGCTGCAGGAGGCGGTGGCCGCGCTTGACTTCCGCGAGCTGCCGCCCCGCCTGCGCCGGGCCGCAGGGCAGGTCGCCGAGGAATTTGACCTCTCCCGGGATTCCCAGGTCATTGACCTGATCCTGGACCGCTTTTTATACGCCGAAATGATAAATTTTTCTCGCGAGATGGGCTCAATTTTTCTGGAAGATTTTTTTCAGAAGCAGATTGATTTGATTAACATTAAAACCTTTATCCGGGTGCAGCGGATCGGCCGGGACCGCGCTTTTCTGCAAAAAATACTGCTCCCGCACGGCCGGCTGGCGCCGGAATTTTTTACCGGGCTTCCCGGCGATTCCCTGGAGACGCTGGCCGGTGAACTGGCCACAAGCGAATACGGACCCCTGGTTGAGGAAGGGATCCGCCAGTGGCTTGAACAGGAATCCCTGGCGCGCCTGGAGAAGCTGGCCGACGATTTTCTTACCGCCTTCTTGCAGCGCGGCAAGCATAGCCCCTTCGGCCTGGAGGCGCTCATCGGATACCTCTGGGCCAGGGAGATGGAGATGAAAAATATCCGCCTCATCATGGTTGGCAAGATCAACAAGCTGCCCAATGAAGCAATCAGGGAGAGAATGCGCCATGCCTACCTCTAAAATTGCCGTTGTCGGGGACAGGGACTCCATTCTAGGCTTTAAGACTCTCGGAGTAGCCACCTTTCCTGCTGCCGATGCCGAAAGAGCGCTGCAAATTTTCAGGCAGCTGGTTGCGGAAAACTACGGGGTTATTTTTGTCACCGAAGATCTGGCCCGGGACCTGCAGGAGCCCATTGCCGAGCTGAACAGGCGCTTTCTGCCGGCCGTTATCCCCATCCCCAGCAGCCGGGGGGCGCTGGGAATAGGGATGGAGGCCATCCGGAAAAACCTAGAAAAAGCCATCGGAGCCGACATTTTCTCGAGGAAAGAAGGGTGATATCTTGGAAGTTGGCAGGATTATTAAAGTATCCGGCCCCCTGGTAGTGGCTGAGAATATGGCCGGAGCCCGGATGTATGACGTGGTGCGGGTCAGCAAGGAGCGCCTGCTTGGAGAAATTATTGAACTCCGCGGGGATCGGGCTTCGGTGCAGGTTTACGAAGAAACTGAAGGACTGGGACCGGGAGAGCCTGTTTACAATACCGGTGTCCCGCTGAGCGTGGAGCTGGGCCCCGGGTTAATCGAAGCTATATTTGACGGGGTTCAGCGCCCCCTGGACGTGATCCGCGAGCAGGCAGGCGACTATATTACCCGCGGGGTGGAGGTTTCCCCGCTGGATCGCTCGCGCAAGTGGCCTTTTGTGCCCCGCGTGAAGGCTGGCGACACGGTGGAAGCCGGCGACATAATCGGCACGGTGCAGGAGACAAGCATCGTGGAACACCGGATCATGGCCCCGCCGCGGCTGACTGCGGGAAAGATCCTGGAAATCAGGGAAGGGGAGTTTACCATTGACGAGGTCGTCGCCAGGATCGAGACGGCGGAGGGGATCGTGGATCTGACCATGGTTCAGAAGTGGCCCATTCGCCAGGGCCGGCCTTACCGCGAGAAGCTGGGCCCCTATATTCCCATGATCACGGGGCAGCGGATTATTGATACTTTCTTTCCCGTGGCCAAGGGCGGCACGGCCTGCATCCCCGGCCCCTTCGGGAGCGGGAAGACGGTTACGCAGCACCAGCTGGCCAAGTGGGCCGATGCCGAAATTGTCGTCTATATCGGCTGCGGCGAGCGGGGCAACGAGATGACTGACGTGCTCATGGAATTTCCCAGGCTCACCGACCCCGCTTCGGGCGAGCCGCTGATGAAGCGAACGGTTTTGATTGCCAACACTTCCAATATGCCTGTGGCGGCGCGGGAGGCCTCTATCTACACCGGGATCACCATAGCCGAATATTTCCGGGATATGGGCTACAGCGTGGCTCTCATGGCTGACTCCACCTCCCGCTGGGCAGAGGCGCTGCGCGAGATGTCGGGGCGGCTGGAGGAGATGCCCGGCGAAGAGGGATATCCCGCTTACCTCGGATCGCGCCTGGCAGAGTTTTACGAACGGGCCGGCCGGACGATTGCGCTGGGCAGCGAAAGGCGCGAAGGGGCGCTTACCGTTGTCGGAGCGGTCTCCCCGCCTGGAGGTGACCTTTCGGAACCGGTTTCCCAGGCTACGCTGCGCATCGCCAAGGTTTTTTGGGGCCTCGATGCGGCCCTGGCCTACCGGAGGCATTTTCCGGCCATCAACTGGCTCTTGAGCTACTCTCTCTACCTGGACAGCGTGGCTCCATACTTCCGCGAGACTGTGGGCGAGTGGTGGAACGAGATGCGGCGCGAGGCCATGCGCATTTTGCAGGAGGAGGCGGAGCTGGAAGAGATCGTCCGCCTGGTGGGGATTGACGCTCTCTCGGCAAGGGAGCGGGTTACTCTCGAGACGGCCAAATCAATCCGCGAGGATTACCTGCACCAGAATGCGACCCACGAAGTAGACACCTACAGCTCCTTGCAGAAGCAATTCCGGATGCTTGATCTGATTCTCAGCTTCCACCACGAATCGCTCAGAGCACTGGATAAGGGGCTGCTGGAGTTTGACCTGGATAAGCTCTTTGCCCTGCCGGTGCGGGAGAGGATCGCCCGGGCCAAGTATGTGCCGGAAGAGAAGCTGGCCGTGCTGGATGAGATCAAGGCGAGCATAAAAGAGCAGGTCTCGGAGTTGATCGGCGAGGGAGGCGAAGAAGATGCTTAAAGAATATAAGACCGTGGCCGAAGTGTCGGGGCCGCTCATGCTCGTGGAGGGAGTGGCCGGGGTGAAATATGGCGAGCTCACCGAGATCGAGCTGTCCGGGGGAGCCGTCCGGCGCGGGCAGGTCCTCGAAGTGGACGGGGAGAGGGCGCTGGTGCAGATCTTTGAAGGCTCGGCGGGGATTAATGTGCGCACCGCCAGGGTCCGCTTCCTGGGCCGCGGGATGGAGCTCCCGGTATCTCCCGACATGCTCGGCCGCGTTTTCAGCGGCCTGGGAGAGCCCCGCGACAAGGGGCCGCGGATAATTCCAGAAAAAAGGCTCGACATCAACGGTTTTCCCATCAACCCCTATGCGCGTGATTATCCTTCTGAATTTATCCAAACCGGCATCTCGGCCATTGACGGGATGAACACCATGGTGCGGGGGCAGAAGCTGCCCATATTCTCCAGTTCGGGCCTCCCCCATTCCCGGCTGGCGGCGCAGATTGCCCGCCAGGCGAAGGTGCTGGAAGGAGAAACCAGGTTCGCCGTGGTCTTTGCGGCCATGGGGATTACCTTCGAGGAATCCGATTACTTTATCACCGACTTCCGGCGCACCGGGGCCATCGAGCGGACCATTCTTTTTATCAACCTTGCCGATGACCCCGCCATTGAGAGGATCGCCACGCCGCGCATGGCGCTGACGGCCGCAGAGTATCTTGCCTTTGAGCAGGAGATGCACGTCCTGGTGATCCTCACCGACATGACCAACTACGCTGAGGCGCTGCGCGAGATCTCTGCGGCTCGCAAAGAAGTTCCCGGCCGGCGCGGCTACCCCGGCTATCTCTATACCGATCTGGCCTCCATTTACGAGCGTGCCGGCAGGATCATCGGGCGGGAAGGATCCATTACCCAGCTGCCCATTCTGACCATGCCCGAAAACGATAAAACGCATCCCATTCCCGATTTGACCGGTTATATCACCGAGGGGCAGATCATCTTGAGCCCGGAGCTGCACCGGAAGGGGATCTATCCGCCTATCGACGTCCTCCCCTCCCTTTCGAGATTGAAAGACAAGGGTATTGGTGAAGGAAAGACCAGGGAGGATCACAGCGACACTCTCAACCAGCTTTACGCGGCTTACGCGCGGGGCAAGGAGGCCAAAGAGCTGGCGGCGATACTTGGCGAAGCCGCCCTCTCCGAAGCCGACAGGAAATTTTCCTCCTTTGCCGATGAATTTGAGGACCGCTATCTCCGCCAGGGAGAAGAGGAAGAGAGAACCATCGAGCAGACCTTGGACCTGGGCTGGGAACTCCTGGCGCTGCTGCCGCGAGCGGAGTTAAAGCGGGTGCGCGACGAATTTCTGGATAAATACCTGCCGGACCGGAAGGAGGACTGAGCTGATGGAGATCCGGGTCAATCCCACCCGCATGGAGCTAAACCGCCTTAAAAAGAGGCTGAACATGGCCGGGCGGGGCCATAAGCTGCTTAAAGACAAACGGGATGAACTGGTCCGCCAGTTTTTAATCCTGGTCAGGCAGAACAGGGAACTGCGGGAGCGAGTGGAGAAGGAGCTCTCGGCGGCTTTCGCCAGCTTTATGCTGGCGCGGGCGGGCATGCCCATAGAGGCGCTCGAAGAGGCGCTCATGTATCCCACGCGGCGCCTGGAGCTGCAAGTGAGCAAGAAAAATATCATGAGCGTCTATACGCCGCAGTTTCAGTGGGAAGAGCAGAAAAAAGGGGAAGAGGGCAATATCTATCCTTACGGATATGTGGATACCTCAGCCGAACTCGATATGGCTATCGAAACCCTGGCCGGGATCATGGATCAGTTGCTGGAGCTGGCTGAAAAGGAGAAAGCGGTGCAGCTGCTGGCGGATGAAATCGAGAAGACGCGGCGCCGGGTTAATGCGCTGGAGCATGTGATGATCCCGCGCATGGAGGAAACAATCCGCTATATCACGATGAAACTTGAGGAAAACGAGCGGGGCGCCCTGACCCGCCTCATGAAAATCAAGGATGTGGTTCGGGCTAAAGTGTAGCTTGGCGAAGCGAAGGTTTCATATTTAAAAAGTGCCGCTCAGGCAATTGACAAAAGGCGGCTATCCCCTGCCTCTTTCATGTCCAGCATATAAGGACTGGTCCAAACCCAGCCCTCCCCCTTAGGATAATCCGGCTGCGCCGGGGCCATAATATCCCTTAGTTTCCTGCAGAAGGGAGCGGTTCGCGGTGCCCCTGCGTGCTATTCTGATCAATTTGCTGATCTTGCTGTTATGTCTGGCGCCTCTACAGCCTGTTAGAGCGAAAGATCCCTGGCTGGAAATGGAAAAAGGATTAAGGCGATACAATGTTGAAAATATCATTTACCGGTACTCCTGCTTCATCAGCGAGAGCGACCGGGAACGGATTCTCTCCTATGGAATTGAGCCCTTAAACAACTGTTTGGAAGCGCCGCCGGAATGCGGCTGTTTCATGCAGGAGGGCTATGAAAACAACGAGATTCTCCTCCTGGTCCGGGGTATGGACCGGCAGGCCTGCAGTGAAATGTGGCGGCGTCTGGAGACCGCCGGCTGCCGCACAGATAACGCGCGGGCCTGGAGCATAGAGGCTTACCATAGCGGCAATCCCGATCCGGCGGCTCTGGGCGCCGGGCTGGTGAGAGCCCTGGGCGGCCGTGTCCAAAGTGTCCATACCGGCTCCGGGATGGTCCAGCTGCTGGCCTATCTTCCCTGGGCCGGAGAGGGGCTGCCGCTGGGTGAAGGAGCGGTTAATCTTCACCTGGAGCTTTACAGGATAGCCTCTTCAGAAAAGGTGAGAATTCGCCTGGGCATACCGGTTTTGCCTTCAATGGCTTTTTAGATCTGCTTCTTTGAAAGGAAGGCGTTATGTGGAACAGCTACTAATCCGGGGAGGAATTCCCCTGCGGGGCAGGGTGCAGGTTAACGGCTCAAAAAATGCCTGCCTCCCCATCATCGCAGCTACACTCCTAACCAATGAAAGCACAATCGTTGAGGGAGTTCCCGACCTTCTCGATGTCCGCACGATGATCTCGGTCCTAAAAGGGCTGGGCGCAAGCGTAGATTACCAGCCGGAGCGGGGGCTCCTGCGAATAACTCCCGGCGATTTGCCGCAAACGGCGCTGCCCGCCGACCTGGCCGGCCGGATGAGAGCATCTTTCTTGGTTTTGGGACCTTTGCTGGCCCGGAAGAAAGAGGTGCAGCTTCCCCTGCCGGGTGGCTGCGCCATCGGCAGCAGGCCGGTCGATTTGCACCTTAAAGGGCTTGCGGCCATGGGAGCGTGCTTTAATATTGCCAAGGGATCTGTCGAAGGGATCTCCGGCGGGCTGCAGGGGGCGCGGATTTATCTCGACTTCCCCAGCGTTGGAGCCACGGAAAATATTATCATGGCGGCAACGCTGGCCAGGGGCACTACGATCCTGGAGAATGCGGCTACTGAGCCGGAAATCGTCGACCTGGCAAACTGCCTGAACAGCATGGGAGCTCAGATTGTCGGCGCCGGGACGTCGCGGATCCGCATTGAAGGAGTGCCCCAGCTTGGTGGAACCCGTCATGTAGTCATACCTGACCGGATCGAAGCGGGGACGCTGCTTCTGGCAGGCGTGATTACCGGAGGCGATGTGGTCGTGGAGCATGTATTACCCGATCATCTTAAATCCCTCCTGGCCAAGTTGACAGAAGCGGGTGCTGTCGTGGAGGAAGCAGGCCCGTCGGCTGTGAGAGCTGCAGCCGGCGATCGCATTACTGCTGTTGATCTGAAAACAATGCCCTATCCGGGCTTCTCCACCGATCTGCAGCCGCAATTTATGGCCTTGCTGGCTCTTGCCGAAGGCACCAGCATGGTTATCGAAACGGTTTTTGAAAACAGGTTCCGTCATGTTGAGGGGTTGAATAGTATGGGAGCACAAATCAAGGTCGAGGGACGCCACGCAATCGTGCAGGGCCGGCCCTCTCTTACAGGAGCTCCCGTGGCTGCCCCGGACCTCAGGGGCGCCGCAGCGCTTCTGCTGGCGGCGCTGGCAGCGGAGGGGGAAACAAAACTCTATGGTGTGCATCACCTCTGGCGCGGCCACAGCAGGCTTGAAGAGAGATTGGGTTCACTGGGCGCACGCATCGAGTTTGTTTCAGAGGAACCAGAGCAAGCATTAAATATAGGAAGCCATTCAGGCTAAATGTAAGCGGGGGCAAGTATCCCCGTCCAGGATGGATGGGTTGAAGGGGCGGGGTTCAACCCCCGCCCGCTATAATCCTTACATCTCCCCCCATTTATTTATGAAAACCTTTTGTTCTTAACTCTCTGCTTGTATAGTTTTCCGGTACAGGTTCGGCGCTGACCCAAAAGGACAGCCCCTTCTAGTTATCCCATCCCCGATTAAGGATTGTAGGGGCGGCTCATGAGCCGCCCAAAACCGTGTCGGCAATAAAAACATTTCCACGCTTAGAGAAAAAGCCACTACTAAAGCAAACACCTTTACCCAACCAGTGGGCGAGGCATGCCTCGGCCCTACCACTTGACGCATGGGCATGCCCGGGCCCTTACAAACACAAAAGATTTTCTTATATAAATGACTTTTGGGACAGTCCCTACAGCTTTTCAGGTGCTCTTCTATAAAACCGGTACATACCCATGCACTTCCTTCAAGGTCTTCTTCCAGACATCCTCAGAAAAGATGGGTATCCACAGCACTTCCGGAGATCCAGGCGGTAACGGAAATCATAAAAGGGGGACAGGTTTCATATAAATTTGATGAAACCAGCACGCCGGAGGTTCAGATGACCCGTAAAGCGGCCCTGCTTTTTTTTGCCATTGCCCTGGTGGTGCTTTTGCTGCCTGCCGCGGTAGTTACTTTGGCTCCTTCGCCGGAAAGACCGCCGCAGAATAACGGCAACAATCCACCTGAAGAGAAGAGAAGTAAAAAGAGCCTGCAGATCCGTCTATACCGGGATGACATAAATGAAGTTGTCCTCTTGGATCTGGAGGAATATCTTACGGGCGTGCTCCTGGCAGAGATTCCCTCTTCTTTTGAAATGGAAGCTCTAAAAGCCCAGGCGGTTATTGCCCGCACCTACGCCCTGCGGCAAATGCGCTCTCTTGGCGGAGAGGGCTGCGGCGAAGCTCCTTCGCCGGCTGATATCTGCTCAAAAAGCACCCATTGCCAGGCCTGGCTTGATCCGGTGAAGACGGCGGCCCAGTGGGGCCCGGAAGGCGAAGCATCTCTCGATCGCATCAGGCAGGCTCTTGAGGAGACTTCAGGCGAAGTGGCCCTCTACCAGGGGAAATTAATCGAAGCGGTTTACCACTCTACCTGTGGCGGCAAAACTGAAGCTTCGCATGCCCTCTGGAGCGGCGGTGAGCTGCCCTACCTGCAAAGTGTGAACTGCCCCTACTGCAAACATTCGCCGCATTACCGGGGAGAGCTTTTGATCCCTTTTACCCAACTGGCGAAAGCGTTACCGCAGGATCTGGCCCTGCCGGTTGCTTCCGGGGAGCAACTTCTCCTGGAGATGGCTTCGGAAACTCCCGGGGGGCGTGTAGGAACGCTGAAAATAAACGGCACGCTGGTCGAAGGGAAAGAACTGCGGCAGCAGTTGGAACTTCCCTCGACCGCCTTTGCCTGGGAATTAGCTGAAGAAGGGCTGCTTCTTCATACCCGCGGCCGGGGTCACGGTGTGGGGCTCTGCCAGTATGGAGCAGACGGAGCCGCTAAAGAAGGAAAGAATTACCGCCAGATTGTCATGTTTTACTATCCCGGAGTGGAGATCGCCAAATTTCTTCCATAACCGTATAATCATGCCTCTGATGGAGATAATACCATTTGAGGTGAGCGGTTATGGCATCCAAAAAAAAAGTGAAATTGCCAGTTAAAAAATTCTGGACAAGGTTTATCCAAAAGGGAAAACTCCTGCTCCGGAAGGGGAAGCGCTTTATTTCTATTTTGGCTATTCCGTTAAATTTTTTAAAGGACAAATACCGGCGCTGGCCCCGCATATTGCAGATAGCCTCTCTATACCTGCTCGTGGTGATTCTCTCTGGGGCTGTTTACCTGTGGCGCTCAGCCCAACTGCGGACAATCAACCCCTATCTAGAGGACAAGTTTAATTTTAAAGAGCTGGAGGATGAAGACATACCGGGAAATAAAGAAGAGACTTTGAAACAGGAAGAACCGGCTGAAGCTGCGGAGGAAGAGCATGAAGCTGCGCCCCCTCCTCCGTCAGAGAAAACTGCGGAAGCTTCCAGGATCTGGCCGGTTAAAAGCAGAGAGCTGGAATTTGGTTATAGTGAAATTTTCGAGAAAGAACCCTACATGGCCATAATCTCTCATCATGGTTTTAACGACGCAATAGGCATTAAAGCATTACCGGGAGAAGAGGTGCACTCTATCGCAGCAGGGACTGTAAAGGAAATCTTAGACCCCTATCTGCCATACGGGAAGATGTTAGTTATTGAACATGAGGACAATCTAAAAGCTTACTACGGAGCGCTCGATCAGATCTATGTTGGAATAGGACAAAAGGTTGCACGCGGCGAGGTTATTGCCACCGTTGGGCAAAATCCGGAAGGGGATTCCTATTTGTATCTTCAGTTAAAAAGGCATGAAGGAGAAGAGGACTGGGTAGTTGTTAATCCCGGGGAAATATTGCCTTAACATCAAGCTCTTTCTCTCAAGGGTATTTTTTATGCGCTCCCCACATATAATTTAGCGGAGTTTTAAGACAAAGGGGGCCCTGCGCGGTGCATGATTATATTTATCAGCGGGTTCTGGAGATTAGCAACTATATCCTCGAAACTGAAGCGACGGTAAGGCAGGTTGCTCGCAATTTCGGGGTGAGCAAGAGTACTGTCCATAAAGATGTCACCGAGCGTTTACCTCAGATCAACCGGCACCTGGCGCGCCAGATCAAAAAAATTCTGGAAAAAAATAAGGCTGAACGCCACCTGCGCGGCGGTGAAGCCACCCGCCGCAAGTATCTCTCCCTGCGAGAAAAAGTTCAGTAAATTCGATAATATAAAAAAGGAAATAGATAGGCCATGTTGAATTATTTTGCAAGAGATCGACATAGTTCTACGGTGCCTTTAAAAACTGGCGGGGCGGGATTCACGATGGCCTTCTCAACGGATATCGGCATAGACCTGGGCACGGCAAGCATACTCGTATATGTCCGCGGTAAAGGAATCGTTTTGAACGAACCCGCAGTGGTTGCTGTTGAGCAGCAGCTGGAAAAGATCCTGGCGGTGGGCGCAGCAGCCCAGCAGATGCTCGGGCGGACCCCCGGTAATATTGTTGCGATCCGGCCGTTGCGGGAAGGGGTTATTGCAGATTTCGACATCACCGAGGTGATGTTAAAGCATTACCTGGCCATGGCCATAGATAGAAGGCGCTTTTTGCGCCCCCGGGTGGTAGTTTGCATTCCTGCGGGGATCACCCCTGTGGAGCAGAAAGCGGTCCTGGAGGCAATTGCCCGCACCGGGGCCCGGGAGACTTTCCTCATCGAAGAACCGCGGGCGGCGGCGCTGGGTGCGGGATTGAACATATTTGAGCCCAGCGGGAACATGGTTGTTGATGTAGGCGGAGGAACGAGCGATATGGCCGTTCTTTCCATGGGTGAAGTGGTCGAATCCGACAGCGTGCGCGTTGGCGGGGACAAGTTTGACGAGGCCATAATCCGGTATGTAAAAAATGAATTCAACATCCTTATCGGCGAGCGGACTGCGGAATTATTAAAAATAAACATCGGCTCGGCACATCCCCAAAGCCGCTGCCTGCAGGCGGAGGTCCGCGGCCGCGACCTTGTTACAGGACTGCCCCGTTCTGTGAAGATAAGCACACAGCAAGTGGTGGAGGCCCTTGAAGATCCTCTCGCCGCTATTTTGCAAGGAATCAAGCAGGTGCTGGAGAGAACGCCGCCTGAACTGGCCGGCGATATTATCAATAAAGGCATTGTCCTCTCAGGGGGCAGCGCCCTGCTCAACGGATTTACCCGCTTTTTAAGCCAGGAAACGGGGGTGCCTTTCTACCTGGCGGAAGATCCCATCTGCTGTGTGGTTAAAGGAACCGCCTATGCTCTTGAAAATATGGGACAGCTGGGCGACACGCTTCTCTCCAGCCGGAAACTCAGCGCCGCCTATTAATCCATGTATACTTATGCCGGCAATATACATATTCATTCCAGCTATTCCGACGGCAGCGGCAATATAGATGAAATTGCCGCCTCTGCTGCGGCTGCCGGCTTGCGATATATCATTGTCACCGATCATGAGACGCTGGCCGGGCTGCCCGAAGAGGGGATCCGCCACGGCGTTGTGGTCATTGTGGGAGTTGAGCTGAACCGGGAAAGCAATCACTACCTGGTACTGGATGTGGATCGGCTTCCCGAGGGCAATGAAGAGAATCCGCAGGAGATGATTGACCGGGTTCGTAAAAGCGGCGCTCTCGGTTTTATCGCCCACCCCTTTGAGAAAGGTTCGCCTTATATTGCCCGGGGGAAATCGTATCACTGGACCCGGCTGCCGGAAGGCGGATTTACGGGCCTGGAGATCTGGAACTATACCTCTTACTGGCGGGGCCGGGTGACCTCTATTCCCAAAACAATCTACTGGTTCCTCTTTAACCGCAAGGCGGCGGTGGACAGGCCTCCCCAGGAAGGGCTGGCTCTCTGGGACGATTATACCAACCGCGGTATGCGGGTGACCGCTATCGGCAGTTCGGACGCCCACGCCGCCAGGGTCAGGGTGGCCATGATACCGGTAGAGATCTTCCCTTATTATTTCTTGTTTCGCCAGATCAACACCTATCTCTGCTTTAAAGAGAAGATGAGCCGTGAATTTTCCGAGGCGAAACGCCAGATTTACGCTGCTTTGCGCGAGGGTCGCTGTTACGTCTCATATGACCGGCTTTATCCCGGGAAGGGTTTCAGTTTTACAGCTTTCTGCGGAAAATCGGGGGAGGCGGCGGCAATCATGGGTGAGGAGATATCCTGGCGGGAAGATCTCTGTCTCGCGGTACGTTCTCCCGCACGGCGGTCTGAGATCCGGCTTATTAAAAACGGCTGCCTGGTTTGCCGCGGTGATGGCCCGGAATTAAGCTGCCGCGTAGCCGCTCCCGGCGTCTACCGCGCCGAGGTCTACTACCGCCCCTATGCAGGAAAAGCCCGCCCCTGGATTTATGCCAATCCCATCTATATTCGCAGTTAAACTTGGCACCGCCGGACGGACCGGTAAGCTTTACCGGCAAAACATAAGGTAACCGCCCGCGGCGAGACAGGCCAGCCCCAGCCCTTTCCAGAGAGTAAAGGGGACTTTTTCCAGTCCGAAAAGGCCAAACTGATCGATAAGCAGCGCCGTGATCAGCTGACCGATAATAATGGCAGTGGTGGCATTAGCCACTCCGGCGCGGGGAATGCTCACGGCAACACCGAAAATTATCAAGACGCCAAGCACCCCACCCAGATAGGTATACCAGGGAGCATCTTTCAGCAGAAGCAAGTTGCCTTTTCCCAATCTGAATAGATAGAGCACAGACATGATCACGGCAATGCCCACGATATGCACCACGAAAGTTGTTTCAAGCGTGCCGATAATTTTGCCGAGAGCGGCGTTGAGCGAACCCTGGAGAGCCATGGCCATACCGGCTATGGCGGCGATGAGCAGGGCTAAAAAGGGAATCTCCATGTACGGGGTTCCTCCCCTTGAATGTGTAGCGTTTATATTTTAGCTGTTTACCCGATAAATATTCTCCTGCCGGAGCATCTTGGGAATTTTGGAAAAGGATCCAGATCGGCTTGCAGAGAGATAAGAAATGTTATACCATTAGCTGAAGGGAAAAGGGATGCTATGAATATTATCTTTTATAACGCTGATACATAATCTGCCGCCGTTACTGGAAAATAACCGTAAAGACAATTTGCAGGGAGGGTTTCGCTGATGTTAAAGGTAGGCATTAACGGTTTTGGGCGTATCGGGCGTTTAACCATGCGCGCTTCGCTGGGGCAGGATCAGATTAAAATAGTGGCCGTAAATGATCTTGTTGACAGTGCCACCCTGGCTCATCTGTTACAGTATGATTCCATTTACGGGAAGCTCGATGTCCCGGTTAAAGCTGAAGCCGACGGATTGCTTGTTGGCGGAGAATATGTCAGGGTCTTCTCCGAAAGAGACCCGGGCCAGATTCCCTGGAAGGAGTACGGCGTGGATCTGGTTGTGGAGTCAACCGGGCGCTTCCGGACAAGAGATGCGGCCTCTGCTCACCTGAAAGGAGGAGCGCGCCGGGTCATTATTACCGCGCCTGCTGAGGCGGATATCATGATTGTCCTCGGTGTAAACGAAGAGCGCTTTAATCCGCAGGAACACTTTTTGATTTCCAACGCTTCCTGTACCACCAATGCCCTGGCTCCTGTGGTCAAAGTGCTGCATGATAAATTCGGGGTGCGCAAAGGGTTGATGAATACAACCCACTCCTATACCAACGACCAGGTGATCCTGGATCTGCCCCACCCTGACTTGCGGCGGGCTCGTGCCGCAGCTCTCTCCATGATTCCCACTTCCACGGGGGCGGCCAAGGCGGTAGGCCTGGTTCTCCCCGAGCTGAAGGGTAAAATAGATGGATTTGCCGTACGGGTGCCCACACCCACTGTTTCTCTCGTGGACCTGGTCGCCGAACTGGAGCAGGAAGTAACCCCGGCGAAAGTTAACGAAGCCTTTAAAGAGGCTGCCGCGGGCTCAAAATACCTGGCTTTCAGCGATACGCCGCTGGTCTCTTCGGATTACAAGGGGAATCCTTACTCCTCCACCGTTGACGGTCTATCAACCATGGTTGTCGGCGAAAACCTGGTCCGCGTTGTGGCCTGGTATGACAATGAATGGGCTTATTCATGCCGTGTGGCGGATCTGGCAGCGTTTATTGCCGGGCGTGAATAAAAAAGGCAATAGCGGCGGTATTGCTTCATATAATGATATGAAGAAGAGAGCGCTTCTCTTCCATGAATCTGCGGCGCCCCGGGTCCGGCGCTGCTCAGATGAAAAAGGAGCATGGTAACTGTGATTGATCTGCATAAGCAAAGCGGTTTGCCCATGCTGTGGGATCCGGCGGCGAAGCAAATCGTTTTTAAAGAGGAGGCGGCTGGAAACAGCGCGCCGGCTCCCGATGTCCGCCGGCGGCGGGACATTGTTGAAGTTTTATATGATCGCCGGTCGGCGGATATGGATGAGCTTTATTATATGTACCGGGGGGTGGCCCTGGAAGACGATCGCCGGCTTATCAAGGAGAAAGGGCTGCGCTACGATATAACAGTCATAGTCCCCGGCACCCTGGGATTGGAATATGTTAAAACGGCGGGGCATTACCACCCGGAGAAACCGGGTACGGGGTTGACTTATCCGGAAGTCTACGAGGTGCTGCACGGGCGGGCCCATTACCTTCTGCAGCGCCTTCACCCGGAGCATCCCGGAGAACTGGATACGGTGATCCTCATAGCGGCAAAGCCCGGTGACAAGGTCCTCATCCCGCCTCATTTCGGTCATATCACGATCAACCCCGGGGACGATTACCTGATTATGAGCAACTGGGTAGCCGAAGAATTTTCCTCTATTTATGAGCCGGTGCGGGAAGCGGGCGGAGGCGCCTACTTTGAGCTTCATACGGAAGAAGGTCCGGAGTTTGAAGCCAACCGGAATTACCGGGAGCTTCCCCCTCTGCGGCGCTGTCCGGTGACCCCCGTGCCGCAGCTAAACCTGATTACCGGCTTTCCGCTTTACCGGCTTTTCCAGGAAAACCGGGAGGCTTTCAATTTTTTAACTTACCCTGAAAATTATGCCGCAGTTTTTGAAGGCTACCTCCAGGAACTGCTGGCCTGCTGATCCGGGTAGAAAACGCGCCTTCCTTAGGGCGACTATCACAAGAGTGCACTATTGGTAAAAGGCATTTATCACAAAACTGCAACGGTATTGACGTGTTGGACCCACAAGCGAACACTCCGGAGTTGGGGGGCTGTCCTAATAAGCAGCCCCTTATTTGTTGCCATCCTGACTCCCTTTGCTGTCAGTATTCATCGAGCCTGTAGGGGGCTATCCAAAAGGACAGCCCCTTCTTGTTATCCCGTCCCCGATTAAGGATTGTAGGGGCGGCTCATGAGCCGCCCAAACCCGTGCCGGCAATAAAAAAAATACCACGCTTAGAAAAAAAGCCACTACTAAAGCAAACACTTTTACCCAACCAGCGGGCAAGGCATGCCTCGCCCCTACCACTTGACGCATGGGCATGCCCGGACCCTTACAATCACAAAGGATTATTTTCTTATAAATGACTTTTGAGACGGCCCCGAGCCCGTACCGGAAAACATCAAAATCCCAGGTTTTGAGCAAAAGTCACCTACAGGTGGGAATGCAACTCCGTATCGAAAGGGATGAAACCCTGTTCCTACCATGTCATAGAGAGGCTGCCCTTTAAGGACAGCCTCCTTTTATATTTGAGAGATAATTTTTTGCCGTTCAGGTGCCGCCTTGTCAAGAGTTAAAGAATGATGTAATCTACTAAATAAAGATCGGAGGGAGCGTTTATATGGGAATAGAGAGAACCTATGAAGAGATCAATCATAAAATACGCAGCGGCAAGGCAGTTATCCTCACTGCCGAAGAGGTTCTGGATCTGATTGCCGGGGAGGGGGCAGCCGGGGCGGCGAAGAAGGTAGACGTGGTTACCACGGGCACTTTCGGGCCCATGTGCTCCTCCGGAGTCTTCCTGAATTTTGGACATCCGAAGCCGCGGATCAAGATGAGCGAAGTATATTTAAATGGGGTGCCGGCTTATGCTGGAATAGCGGCAGTTGATGTTTACCTTGGCGCCACGGCCCTCCCCCCGGGAGACCCCCGAAACCGGAATCACCCCGGGGAGTTTCGCTACGGCGGCGGCCACGTTATCGAGGAGCTGGTGGCAGGGGAAGAGATCCGGCTGGAGGCTCATAGCTACGGTACAGACTGCTACCCTTTGAAAAAGATTGAAACCGCTTTTCGACTTTCCGAAATCAATGAGGCCGTTCTATACAACCCGCGCAATGCTTACCAGAATTACAATGTGGCGGTAAACCTGGGCCAAAAAACGATCTACACCTACATGGGGATTCTGAAACCGAACCTTGGAAATGCCAACTACAGCTCGGCGGGGCAGTTGAGTCCCCTGCTGAATGATCCCCTGCTGAAAACCATTGGCATGGGCACGCGCATCTTTCTTGGCGGAGGCGTCGGCTATGTAACCTGGCACGGCACTCAGCATAATCCGTCAGTGGAGCGAGGCGAAAACGGGGTTCCCAAAACACCGGCGGGAACGCTTGCTGTCGCCGGCGATCTGAAACAGATGCAGCGGCGCTGGCTGCGGGGGCTTAGCATGCTGGGTTACGGAGTCACCCTGCAGGTAGGATTGGGTATACCCATTCCCATTCTTAACGAGGAGATCATGTCTTACTGTGCAGTCAGGGATGAAGAGATTTTTGCCCCGGTGGTGGACTACTCCCGGGTCTATCCTTATCGCGAGGCCGGAAATTTGGGTTTGGTGAGCTATGCCGAGTTAAGAAGCGGCGCGGTGACGATTAAAAATCGCCAAGTCCCGACGGCGTCTCTTTCCAGCTACGCCGGAGCCAGGGAGATTGCCCGCACGCTGAAAGAATGGATTTCAGCCGGCAAATTTACCCTGACCCGCCCGGCGGCTCCGCTGCCGTCGGTGGAGGCGGGAATTCAACTGCAGGCGCTGCCCCAGCGAAACCCTGATGAAGGAGGTTTTTAAATGGCCATCAAGCAGAAGCTGGTATTCCGCTTTCCGCCCTCCGTGGTGGAGCAGCCCTTCATTTACCGCCTGGTCAGGGATTTTGACCTGATGGTAAATATTCTCCGCGCCGACATCAACCCCGATAAAGAAGGCCGGCTCATGCTCGAGTTGAGCGGCTCCGAACCCGATTACCGCCGCGCCATCGAGTGGCTCAAGCAGCAGGGGGTGCGCATACTAAACTTAAAGCAGCAGATTACCTGGAACGAAGATCGCTGCACGCATTGCGGTGCCTGCAGCGTAATCTGCCCTTCAGGCGCCCTGGAGTTAAGCCGCCCGGCGATGACCGTGACTTTTGATGAGAGCAAATGCATCGTCTGCGAACTCTGTTTGAAGGCATGTCCTGCCCGGGCGATGAAGACCCTGCTGGAGCAGGCTAGATGAGTGCGCGGCGTCTCTACCGGCATGCAGCCGGGGGCGGACGCTTTAAAACATTTTCGGTCACGGTAAAAGAGAGCGATCTCTGGATTGCCGTGCCCCGGAAAAGCTTTTACGAGGATTTGCCCGGGCAGGTGGAGCAACTGCTCTGGCGGGCCCGGAGGCAGCTGGAAACATATATCGCCGTTCATCCCGATTTTGCCGTTACCCTGGAGCCTTTCCTGGTGCGTGAACCGGCCCCGGCTATCGCCCTGGAGATGGCCCGCGCCGGGAATATCTGCGGGGTTGGTCCAATGGCGGCGGTGGCGGGAGCACTGGCGGAAATTGTCGGGCAATGGCTGCTGCGTGACCGGGAAGAGGTTATTGTCGAAAACGGCGGCGACATCTTTTTGAAAGTTGTCGAAGCGCTAAATGTGGCAATTCTTGCCGGAAAATCTCCCTTGAGCGGAAAGATCGCTCTCCTTGTCGAACCGGAAGAGAACCCATTGGGTATCTCGACTGCATCCGGCACGGCAGGGCATTCTTTCAGCAAAGGACGTGCGGACGCGGCGGTGATTCTCTCTCCTTCTGCCGCCCTGGCTGATGCGGCGGCTACAGCTGTAGGCAACCTGGTGCAAGGTCCCGCCGACCTGGAGCGAGCGCTGGCCCTGGCCCGCAGCATTGAGGGAGTCACCGGCGCGGTTCTAATATGCGGGGACAAGATGGCTCTGTGGGGCCAGGTCCAGATCAGGCCGCTTCAATCAAGGCCTTCACAACTGCTGCTTGGTGAATGAGCAGTTGGCCAAAAATCTGGCCCGCGAATACCTTGAACGGAGTTAAGTTTTTTTAGAATTAGCGCTATTAAATACTTGAGGGGCAACCGGCTTTTGAGTATAATATAAATACCAGATGCCGGCATAGCTCAATTGGTAGAGCAGCTGAATCGTAATCAGCATGTTGGGGGTTCGAGTCCTCTTGCCGGCTCCATCATAAAAAGGGCTGTCCTCAAAAGGGCAGCCCTTTCATTTATTTATATGTATCATCCCCGTTTCTTCCTCAGCTTGCCGGCCGGCAATATTCAGCTATTTAATCTGGACCATTATAAGAGAAATCCCGTGTCTGCTCCTATTTCAACGCCAGGAATATTTATGTCGAAATTGTTCAAAATAAGGGATAAATCTATTTGAGGAAGGATGGAGGCAGATGGCCGATATTTTGACAACCCTGGCTGAGACGAGGGAAAACCTGTTGCGGGAATATGTAATTGCGAAAGGCGCCGAGAAGGCGACAGTGCTGGCGAAAATTCTCGAAGTGGAAGCGGAAATTGAAGGAGAGAAACAGAGGCGGCAGTTGTCGCAGCCGCTGGTTTAAGCAGCTGCTCCTCTTTTATAGGGCCAAATTGCCAACCTGGAAATCCACCCGCTTCTCCAACGGGAAGAAAAACCCCTTTCCAGCTATAGGGGGCTGTCCAGAAGGGCAGCCCCTTCCTGTTATCCCGTCCCCGATTAAGGATCGTAGAGGCGGTTCATAAACCGCCCAAACCTGTACAGGCTCTTTTGGTTAACTGGATATATTTTAGGAATGTGGGCAGGTTTGCCGCAATAGAGAATTTATAGTATGATCAGGCGAGCGGATAATCTTTCAGCCGGGGGGGTGTCTTGCAGATAGAACTGACGCAGCTGCGGCAGCGTTTCGCCGCCGCCGGTTACATTGTTGATGAGAACGCCATTCTTACAGTTTTTCTGGCCTTAAAGCTTCAGAAGCCGCTGCTCATCGAGGGCGCGCCGGGCGTGGGGAAAACGGAGATGGGAAAAGTGCTGGCAGAAGTTCTGGATACGGAGCTGATCCGCCTGCAATGCTACGAAGGGCTCGATGAAACCAAGGCGCTCTACGAATGGAATTACCAGCGGCAGCTGCTCAGGATCCAGATTGAGCGAGGCCAGGAGGGGGCGCAAATCGAAGAAGAAGATCTCTTCTCTCTCTCCTACCTGCTCGAAAGGCCCCTGTTAAAGGCAATCCGCTCCCCGCACAAGGTGGTCCTGCTCATCGACGAGGTTGATAAATGCGATCCCGAATTTGAGGCTTTTCTCTTTGAGGTCCTCTCCGATTTTCAGGTTTCCATACCTGAGCTGGGCACGCTGCAGGCGGAGAACATCCCCGTTGTGGTCCTTACCAGCAACAGCGAACGGGAGCTTTCCGACGGACTGAAGCGGCGCTGTCTCTACCTTTTTTTTGACTTTCCTGACGTGGCCAGGGAGACGCAGATCATCCGGACCAAGGTCCCCCAGGTGGAAGAGCGCTTAGCCGCGCAGCTCGCCCGGGTAGTGGCCCATCTCCGCCGCCAGGAAGAGCTGCGGAAAAAACCATCCATTGCCGAAACGCTTGACTGGGCGCGGGCTCTGGTAGCCCTGGGAAAAAAGAGGCTCGACGGTGAACTGGTAGCCGGCACTCTCAACATCCTGTTAAAGAACCGCCAGGACCAGCTTCTCTTTCACCGGAAAATCGGCAAAGAAGGCATTGATCAGCTGCTGCGAAATCCCGGCAACGGTGGAGGAGAGTGCATAAGCCCTTGATTGCTTCGCCGGATTGCTCCTTTGCGGAGAATATGGCCATCTTTGCGTCGCTGCTGCGGGCCAATGGATTACCCCTGGGGACGGCGGAGCTGCTGGACGCTATGCAGGCGATTGCCCATATTGACATTGCCGATCGCCATGCCTTTAAATCTGCTTTGCGCTCTACCCTGGTGAAGAGCCGCCGCGATCTGGAAATGTTCGAGGAAGTTTTTGAACGCTATTTTGTGCCGCCGGAAATCCATAAACAGCGGCTCCAGGAGGCGGCGCGGCAGAAGGAGCAGCAGAAAATAAAGCTGGAAAGCGCCGCCGGCGAGCTCTCCTTCAAGGGAGAGCCCCTGCAGCTTTCCAGCGAGGAAATGCTTATCTATACATCTTTGCCTGAAAGGGAGCGGCAGAGCCTGCACCGCTTTGTTCGGGAGACCGAGGCGGCTGAGAAGGAGAGACGGCCCCTGCGGCCGCTCCTGGAAACGGTGGTCAAGGGACAGCTGCGTTACTGGCACAGCCGCATGGAGCAGGCCTCTCCGGACGGGGGCGCAGGCGGAGCCGGCGGCGGTTCAGGTGCGGCCGGAGAAAGGGACAGGCGGCTGCGCGAATCCGATATCCAAATGATCGGGCAAGCAGATTTGCCGGCGGCAAAAGCGCTTATCAACCGGCTTTCGCGGCAGCTGGCCATCAGGCTGCTGCAGCGCCGCCAGAAAGATGCCCCCCGGGGCGCGCTCGATTTTCGCCGCACAGTCCGGGCGAACATGCGGTACGGCGGGCGGCCTTTCCTTTTGAAATATAAACGGAAGCGGCGCGCCAAGCTGCAGCTGCTGTTTATCGGCGATCTTTCCGCTTCGATGAAGCGTTACAGCAGTTTTGTGCTGCAGTTTATCTACGGCCTGCAGGCGGCAGTCTCCAAACTGGAACTCTTTTCTTTTGCCGATGCCCTTGAATATCTCACTCCCGCTCTCAAAGAGCAGGCCGGGCTGGAAGAGCTCCTGGAGCGCGTGGTCCTGCGCGGCGAGTCCTGGGGCGGCGGGACCAATATCGGCGCCGCCCTGGCCGAACTTAACCGCAGCTACCGCGAACTGCTCACGCTGCGGACAGTGGCGATCATAGTCAGCGATACGCGGACCATTAAACTGGATGCGGCGCTGCCGGAGCTGCGGAGATTGAAAGAGCGGGTCCGGCGAGTAATCTGGCTCAATCCGCTGCCGCCGGAGCAGTGGCCGCGCTATCGCTCTGTGGCCGCATTTGGCGAAATCGTGGAGATGTGGCCTTGCAATACTATCGCCCGGCTGGAAGAGGCCATCGCGGGGCGGCTCTTTGCCGCAAATTTATTTCTTGATGGGGAGGCAGTTATGAGATGACTAAACGCATTGCTGTTGCGGGCAAAGGGGGCACCGGGAAAACCACCCTGGCCGCCCTGATGATCCGCTACTTGCAGGAAAAGCACCCGGAGAGGGCTATCCTGGCCGTCGACGCCGATGCCAATGCCAATCTCAACGAGACCCTCGGCTTGAAGGTTGAAGAGACCATTGCCATGATCCTGGAAGCAACCAAGCAGCCGGGCGGCGTCCCTACCGGGATGACCAAGGATGTTTTTGTCGAATACGGCCTCAACAGGGCCCTGGTGGAGACGAAACATTTTGACCTGCTGGTGATGGGCAATCCGCAGGGACCCGGCTGCTACTGCTACCCCAACGATCTGCTGCGGCATTTCATGGAGCGGTTGAGCGCCAACTACGATTACCTGCTCATGGATAATGAAGCGGGTCTGGAGCATCTCAGCCGGCGGGTTTTGCCCCAGGCAGACCTGATGCTGATCACCAGCGACGCCACGGCCAGGGGAGTGCGTTCGGCCGGACGGATCCGCGAGATTGCGGCCAATGTCCGCCTGGAGCTGGGGCGGATGGGTCTGATCATCTCGCGCAGCCGGCCTGGTGAAGTGGAGCAGCTTTCCGGGGAGATTGCCCGCGCCGGGCTGGAGCTGTTGGGTGAGATACCCTTTGATCCTGCAATTGTGGATTACGACCTTGCGGGCAGAGCTCTCCTGGAGCTGCCTCCCGATACGGCGTCGGTAAAAGCTGCTGAAAAAATATTTGAGGCACTGGCGCTTTAATATTGAGAAAGGGAGGGGCGAGCGATGCTCTTTCAGGATCGCCGGCACGCCGGGGAACTTCTCGCCCAAAAGTTATTGGCATACCGGGGGCAATCGCCGCTGATTTTGGCCGTGCCCCGCGGCGGCGTCTTAGTGGCCCTGCCGCTATGGCGCAGCCTGGGCGGAGAACTTGATCTGATCATCACCAGGAAGATCGGAGCTCCCGATCAGCCGGAGCTGGCTGTGGGAGCGGTTACCGGAGAAGGGCATGTGCTGCTTAATGAATCCCTGGCCGCTCAGCTGAGGCTCCCTGAGGGATACGTGGAGCGCGCCTCCGCAGAAGTGCAGGCTGAGATTAAGCGCCGGCTGGAGCTCTACCGCGGCCGGCGCCCCTTGCCGGATGTTGAAGGGAGGCTGGTTATACTCGTCGATGACGGGGTAGCCACCGGTTTCACCCTGCGCGCTGCCTTGCAGGGAATCAAGCGCAGGCAGCCGCAGAAACTGATCCTGGCGGTTCCTGTAGGACCTCCGGAAACCCTGGCCCGGTTAAATAAAGAAGTTGACGAAATATGCTGCCTCGAAGCGCCGCCATATTTCGCCGCCGTGGGACAGTTTTACCGTGATTTCAGGCAGGTTGCAGACAGCGAGGTTGCCGCCGCACTCAATGAAGCCTGGCGCACCTCCTGAAATGGGACACCGGGGACGT
>JAAZHP010000296.1 GCA_012510625.1 Bacillota bacterium | reverse complement strand
TGCAGCTGTTTCAGCGCTTCCATTGTTCTCTTGAAATTGCGATAACGAAGCATAATGTAGAGGCTGAACAGGGCCGCAGCGATGAGGCTCATTGTGAGGAAAACCTTGCCTATGTACTTGAATAATTGTGCGGCCGCAAGGCTTTCTTCAGGGGGTCCGGAGAGGTGATCGTGGCTGAAGCCCGGTTCGGGGAGCTCGCCGTTGCCGGGAGCCGGCGGCATGTCGTTTCCGCCGGGCGGGAGAAGATCGCTTCTGGAGGGGTCTCGCAGGGGGGGCAGGGAATCGGCGGTGCTGAAGGCGGGCGTGGGTTCAAAAGGAAGCCAGCCTATTCCGGGAATATACCCCTCTACCCAGGCGTGGGCGTCCGTTCCCGCAACCTCGTAAATACCGCCTGCAGAACGTTTTTCCGGCACTTTGAAACCGATTACATAGCGGGTCGGCACACCGGCCGCCCGCCCCATGACGGCCAGGGCGGTGGCAAAATATGTACAGTAGCCTTCCCTGCTGCGAAAAAGAAAAGAATCTACAAAATCTATCCCTGCGGTAAGGTGTGGCGTCTCGCTGTTGTAGCTGTAGTTGTCCCGGAGATAGCTCTCCAGGGCTTTCATTTTTTGATAATGGCCCTGCTGCCCGGCGGTTACCTCCAGGGCCAGTTCCCGCACCCGGGGAGGCAGGTTCCCGGGGAGCTCCAGGAATTTTTCCAGGTCCGGGGTCAGATCTTCTTTGATTTCCAGGCCGGCCAGATCCGCCCTGTAGGCCTGGATAAAGCCCCTCAGCCTGTATTCCAGCCCCAGGGGGAGGCTCCGCTGTATTGTCAGGCCGCTGTTCCCGTCTACCTGCAGCGGCAGGGGAAGCCCCGCAAATTCCATGGGGTAAAGGATACTGAAGACAGTTCTTGTTCTCAGGCGGCGGTAAACGATTTTCAGCTCAATCTCTGCCAGGTAATCGGATAGAACGGCAGGAGGCGCCGTTAATTGGACCGGGTCCGCCGTCTTGCACGTGTTGGTCCAGCTTTTGCCCGTGTAAGAATCAAAGACGCTTCCCTTGAGATAGAGGCCTCCCCGGCCATGCACTTCCAAAACTACCGTGGGGTCCCCGCTCAAGGGCTCATCCAGTCGTGCCGTCTCGCGGGAACCGGGATAAGAAAATCCGAACTCATCGCCGCCGCCCCTGACATCATCTTTATCCCCGCGGAGCTCACTGATAAAAGGAAATCTTTCACGAGCCCAGTTTTGCAGGGTGCTCCAGTTTACCGGGGCAATATTTTTGGGCAGGATCAGCGCCGAGAGCAGGACCAGCCCCAAAACCGAAACAGTGTAGTGCATCCAGCCCTGTCTCAATTCATCCCTGCTGCTCCCGCCTTCCCGCTTTTCAGGGGCCCTGCTCCAAAGCCCGGCCCCATTTTTATAGCTCATAAAGAGAAGCCAGCCGGTGGCATAGGAGAGGGCTGCCGGGTAAGCGGAATCGATAAAGAGGTACCAGAGGGGCCCAAAAGAGCACAGCCCGATTACCAATAGAGGCAGCAGCGGTTTTTTTAACCCAAAAACCAGGATATAAATCAGCAGCGTGGAGCCGGCTGTCACCGCCAGGGGCCAGGTGAGGGCATCGGGGGACCGGGATGCGGCCGCCGCCTGGTTAATTATGTCCAGGAAGCCGGGTGCAGTCCGCCACATCAGCGCCGCGGCGGCCGCCATAAAAGCAAAGAAGGAGAAGGCCGGCAAGGGACATTTATGAACCAGCGCGCAAGTAAGTACAGCGAGGGCGGTAAATAAGGCCCGGCCCAAAAAATCAGGGACATTGTAGCCCAGCCCCCGGATCAGCGGTGTGACCAGGGAGAAGCTCAACCAGAAGACGATCAGCAGCTTGAACCTGCCGGCATGGTCGAAGAGCTTAGCCCGTATCTTCATTTTCTTCCGGAGGGTGCAGGGTGTGCACACTGATTCCCGCTTCTTTTAGCTTCTTCAGCATAGCGGGTTCTTCAAGGCCCGGGTTGAAGAAGGCCGGGTAAAAGAGGACTGGAAAGTACCCTCTTTGCTTCAGCAGTAAGAAGGCCGCCGCATCGGAAAGGTTGAGCCGGGGGGTGAAAAGAAATAACGAGCTCTGCGGGGTTAAATAATATGAGTAGCCGTGTACAAAAGCGGCAAAGTCTTTCCTTCCCGCGGGGGAGAGGGCGATGACCCGGTCCATTATTTTCCGGTAATCTCTCATGTGCCTGCCGCGCAGGCTTCCGGCGGGAAGCAGCTCGGAGAAAACTTGAACGGGCACGCCTTCCTTCAGGCCGTAATATATGAGCGAGGCGGCAGCCTCCACGGCCAGGTCTTCCAGGAGGTGATCGCGGTCATGCCGGTAGCTACTGGAGCACATATCCAAAAATATATTGAAGGAGCTGTCCGCTTTAGGTTCATAATTTTTCACCACGAGTCTCTCTTGCCTGGCCGACTGTTTCCAGTGTATTCTTTTTACGCTGTCGCCATCCTGCCATTCCCGCAGATCGGCAATGTAGCTGTAATTTTCATATTGCTTCTCTTTTACCGCCAGGTTTCCGAAATACTGCCGTGCCGGCAAGGCTGCACCGGGGTAGGTTTTCAGCTGGGGGTATACTTTAATTTCCTTTCCGGCGGCCAGCGGCTTTGAAATTTGAAAAATGCCGAAGGGGTCTCCGGTTTTTACCCGAAAGGTTTTTAGATCATATATTCCCCTCCGGCTGCATTTCACTTCGCGGCGGTAAACAACCGTCTCTCCGGGGCTCAGTGTCACCAGTTTATTTTCCGCCGCCGCGGTGCTGAAAGAGCTGCCGGTGACATTGGTCAGCTCCAGGTAGGGGAACCGCCCCCGGGAGGAGTTTTTAACCCTGTAAAGCACGGTGAGGGTTTGCCCCACTTCGCTGTAGGTTGAAGAAACTTCGATATCCCCGGACAGTCTGCCCAGGCTCAGGCGCAGCCAAAGGCAGGGAATCAAGAAAAGGAATAGGGCCATATAAAAAAAGAGGTAGGGAAAGCGGCCTCCCGCCAGCAGGGCGGCTGCAGCCAGCAGAAAAAGGGCGATTAAAAAATAGGGTTTCTTAATTTCGATCATCTGGTTTTACCGGCACGCCGGTGTGATGCAGGATCTCCTGAAGCACATCGCCGGCGCTGATTTCCTTAAGCCTGGCTTCCGGTTTTAAGATCAGGCGGTGGGTAAAGACGGGCGGCGCCATGGCCTTGATGTCGTCGGGCAAAACATGGTCTCTACCCTCCATAAAGGCCGCCGCTTTCGCCGCCCGGTAAAGATGCTGGCTGCCGCGGGGACTGATTCCCAGAAGCAGATCCGGGTGGCGGCGGGTGGCTCCGGCCAGGTCTACGATATAGCCTTTCAGCGGCCCGGCCATGTAGATTCCGGCAGCTTGACGCTGCATCTCCAGGAGCTCAGCCGGGCGCACCACCGGCGTCAGCTCTTCCAGCAGCGCTCTTTCAGGAACAATGGTCAAAATTTTCTTTTCTTCTTCCTTTCCGGGATAGCCGAGGGTGATGCGCATCATGAAGCGGTCCAGCTGGGCTTCGGGGAGAGGGTGGGTCCCTTCATGCTCGATTGGATTCTGGGTGGCCATGACCAGGAAAGGGGCGGGCAGGGGGTAGGTAACCCCGTCCACGGTAATCTGCCTCTCTTCCATGGCCTCCAGGAGGCTGGCCTGGGTTTTGGGCGAGGTCCGGTTGATTTCATCCGCCAGGACAATCTGGCTCATGATGGGGCCGGGCTTAAACATAAATTCGCCTCTGGTTTTGTCATAGATGGACACCCCCAAAATATCAGAAGGCATGTGGTCGGGGGTAAACTGGATTCGCTTAAAGGTGCAGCCCATGGTTTTGGCCAGGGCCTTCACCAGGGTGGTCTTGCCGACGCCGGGAACGTCCTCGATCAGCAGGTGCCCGCCGCTCAAGACGGCTGCAAGGATGCAAAAAATGGCCTCATTCTTGCCGATAATAACCTTGCTTACACTTTCCAGTATTTTTTTGATCTTGCCCATTTCTACTACTCCGTTCCGGCTTTTATTTCAGTCCGGGAAGCACCCTCCTATTCCCCCGGTAAAAAACATCGTGAGCAAGCCGATCTTGCCGATCTTAATAGGAACGGTTTATAAATTGAATG
>JAAZHP010000295.1 GCA_012510625.1 Bacillota bacterium | reverse complement strand
TCCCCAAGCCCTGCAAAATCCCTGTTGTAGAAACATATAAACCGAGGGGAATTACCGACCAGGACATATAAGCCAGGGCGTAACCCGCTCCGGCGTTTTCCTGTCCAAAGAGAAGAGCGATCACCGGTGCAGCCAGCAGGTAAAGCCCTGCCGCGGCCGGGATGGAGAAAAGCGCGGTTAATTTGATCGAAACGGAGGCGCGGTTTCTGATCAGGGCTCTGTTCCGCAGGACCGCTGCTTCAGAAATCGCGGGCACCAGGCTCATGCTCAAGGCCAGGGTGACCACATTGGGGAAATAGACAACCGAGCCGGCCATGCCGGTAAGCTGCCCGTAAAGCGCGGTAGCCTCCGGATAAAGGTAGCCAATGGCTCTCAGGCGCCCGGGAACAATTAGCTGGTCGATGAGTGTAAGCAGCGGCATGATCAGGGAGCCGAAAGTAATGGGCACAGCCAGGCTGAATATGCTGCGGACAATCTGCCCGGCCGGGCGCACTTCACTTTTTTGTTGAGCCCGGACCCGCTTCATAAATGCCGGGCGGCGCAGGTAATATACCGGCAGAAGCAGGAGCAGGCCGAGAAAACCCCCGGCCGCCGTTCCAAAAGCTGCGCCGGCGGCGGCATATTGGACCCCGCGGGGGAAGAGGGCTGCCGCCAGAAGAAGGGAAACGACAGCTCGTCCCACTTGCTCGATTACCTGTGAAGAGGCGGTGGGGATCATATACTGCTGACCCTGAAAAAAACCGCGCAGGGCAGACATCACTGTAACAAAAAAGATGGCCGGGGCGATCGCTATGATCGCATATACGGACCGGTTGTCTATATCTGCAGCCTCGACAATTGACCCGGCGGTCAATATCAACAACAGTGTGATGGCAAGGCCGGTCAGGGTCAAGATTAGAAGGGCGATGCGAAATACCCGCATCGCCCCGCGGTAGTCATTTATGGTAATGTTTTCGGCAACCAATTTCGATATCGCCACCGGAATCCCCGCCGTGGAGATGGCCAGCAAGGTGGAATAGATGGGATAGGCCATCTGGTAAAGGCCGATCCCTTCGTCCCCGACGATCCTCACCAGCCAGATCTTCATCAGCGCGCCGATGAAGCGGACGCCTATCCCGGCCACAGCGAGAATGGCTGCGCCTCTGATAAACTTGCTGTGGCTCGACAAAGCTCTTCCTTCCTTCCTCTTCCCTTTCTCTTTATATAATGTCTGTATTATACCAGCATCTTTAAAGTTAAACCACCCTGGTTATTACTGCTCCATCTGCTTGGCCAGGAATGAGGCCGCGGTCTCAACAAGTTTCAGCTCCAGGTCGGTCATTTTAACCGAGGGATCACGACTGCCCATGACCACTGCGCCAATGGGATCTCCTTCCGATATAATAGGCGCGATGACCTCGTTGGCAAAACGGGGACCGATCATATCGTCGGCTTCTTCGTAATATTGATGTTCCGCCGTATTGTTGATCAGAACGCTCTTCCGGCTTTCCATGACCCGCTCCACTGCGCTGCTCAAAGGGCGGTTGACAAATTCTTTCTTGGGTGCCCCGGCTACGGCGATGATTGTATCCCGGTCAGCAATGCATGAAATATGACCCATCGATTCATAAAGAGAATCGGCATACTCCTGGGCAAAATCACCCAGTTCACCAATGGGGGAATACTTCTTTAAAATGACCTCCCCGCCCCTGTCCACATAAATTTCCAGAGGGTCTCCTTCCCTGATTTTCAAGGTGCGGCGGATTTCTTTGGGGATAACAACCCGGCCTAGATCATCGATGCGCCTGACAATACCGGTTGCTTTCAACATTGTTTCCTCCTTTGTGAAGTTCCAGGCAATAACTCTCTGTTCTGAAATTAGTATTCATCCCCACCGGAGGTTTTATGCATTCCAGGGTTTTAGGGGAGAAAAACCTCAATGCTCCCTTCACTCCAGAGAGAGTAGTAGAATTGCTCGTAAAGAAGGCTATTCTTTCGCAGGGCCGCTTCTTCTTTTACTTCCTCAAATTCAAGCTGCCGCGCGCTCCTGGCCGCCTCAACCCAGTACAGATCGTACTGCCCTCCGGAAGCGATAAGGCAGCCGGTGCCCGCCCTGGGATGGGGGAATAGTCTTTCCCGCACCTCCTGCTTCAGAAAGGGGTCGTCTTCGGCGACCCATCCCAGGCCGGTGAAATCCAGGATTTCATTCCCGGCAATCTTCTCCACGGCAACTCCCCGCTGCAGTTCGGCCAGGCATGCGCGGGCCTCCCGCTCGCCGGCGAAGCGAAAACGGTAGAGCTCAGCTGCAGCCGGCTGATAGAACAGCTCCGGGTGCTCCTCGATAAAGAGCATCAGGTCGGCCTCATCCAGCGTGGAGGCGATCCGGTTAAATAGAGCTTCCGCTTGCAGCTCGTAGCGGGCAAAAATCTCCAGGTCTTCAAAGGACAGGCCAAGTTTTTTACATCGGCGGTGAAGCTGCTCCAAGGAACCTGCGTAATGAGCCTGGGCCAGGTTTTTCAGGAACTCCTCCGTTTTTTTATTCAACTCGCCTGGAGCGACAACCAGGCCGGCTTGCGCCGCAGCCTGGTTCACCAGCTCAAATCCAATTAAAATATGTAAAATTTCCTGCTCGCTCCGGGAGCGCAGCTTGCCCTCCTGCAGGCTTCCCACCGGCAAAACCGCTTCAGGGTTGCAGAGCTGCAGCAGGTTTATAAAACGATGCAACTCCGCATTTGAAATCAGCACATCGTTAACCCTGGCTACCGGCGTGTCCGCCGGCCGGCAGCCGGCAGACCAGATTGAAAGTAGAAATCCCGCCGCCAGCAATAAGACAACAGCCCGTCCATGCATCTTATCCGCCTCCCTTATTCTAATCAGGCCCCATCCATCCCCATCCCGGCAACTTCGCCGCCAAGTTCTTCTAAAAAATGAATCAACTCCGGGAGCACCGTTTCCTGCGATCCCGCTTTAAATTTGATCCGGGCCGGCGGCCCGGCGTTAAAGGAAACCCGTCTCTGCATGGCGGCGGCAGGGCGCGCCACGAACCGCTTAAATGTTTTATCCGGGAGAAAGATGATCTCCACAGCGCCGTCACGCTGATGCAGGGAGGCGATCCCGAGCCGCCGCGCCAGGAGGCGCAAAGAGGCGGCTTCCAGCAGGTTTTTTACCGGAGGCGGCAGGGCGCCGTAGCGATCGCGCATCTCCTCCTCAACCTCGCGCAGCTCTTCAACGGAGACCAGGGTATAGATGCGCCGGTAAAAATCTATTTTTTGATCCTGATTGGTAATATAAGACGCAGGCAGATAGGCGTTTACTTTCAGCTCCAGCCGGGGCTGCGGCTCTTCCTGCCTGGGCGGAAGGTTTTTAATTTTGGCCACTGCCTCTTCCAGGAGGCGGCAGTAGAGATCGAAGCCGATCTCCACCATGAAGCCATGCTGCTCGGCGCCAAGAATATTGCCGGCGCCGCGGATCTCCAGGTCGCGCAGCGCCACCTTAAATCCTGAACCGAGTTCGGTGAACTCCTTGATCGCCTGCAGCCTCTTTTTCGCGCTTTCAGTAATGATCTTATCCGGGCGATAAGTTAGGTAGGCGTAGGCCGGCCGGTGTGAACGGCCCACCCGGCCGCGCAGCTGGTAAAGCTGGGCCAGGCCAAACTGGTCGGCGTCGTAAACCACCAGCGTGTTCACGTTGGGGATATCCAGCCCCGCTTCAATAATGGTCGTGCTGACCAGGATGCGGTACTTTCCTTCAATGAAATCGCTCATGATCTGCTCAAGAGAGCTCTCCGGCATGCGGCCATGCGCCACAGCTACGGCCGTGTCCGGAAACATATCCTGAACCTTTTTGGCCACGGCCCTGATCCCGGCAATGCGGTTGAAAACAAAATAAACCTGGCCGTCGCGGTTCAGTTCCCGCTGGATCGCCTCCCTGACCAGGTGCTCGGAGTATTCCGCAACAAAGGTCTGGACCGGGTAGCGGTTTTCAGGAGGAGTCTCGATCACGCTCAGGTCCCTTACCCCGGCCAGGGAAAGATGCATCGTCCGGGGTATGGGGGTGGCGGTCATGGCCAGAACATCTACAGAAAGGCGGAGCCCTTTCAGCTTTTCTTTATGGCGCACTCCGAAACGCTGCTCTTCATCGATGATCAGCAGCCCCAGATCATGAAACCTGATATCGTCTGAAAGCAGCCGGTGCGTGCCGATAATTATATCTATTTTCCCGACGGCCAGGTCCTCCAGGGTCTTCTTCTGCTCCGCCGGCGAAACAAAACGGCTCAGCCGGGCCACCCGGAAAGGATAGTCGGCGAAACGCTCCGAAAAAGTCCGGTAATGCTGCTGCGCCAGGACCGTGGTCGGCACCAGCAGGGCCACCTGCTTCCCCTCCATGACCACCTTAAAGGCCGCCCGCAGAGCCACCTCGGTCTTTCCGTAGCCCACGTCGCCGCAAATAAGGCGGTCCATGGGATGCTCATTCTCCAAGTCGCGCTTTACTTCGGCAATGGCCTGCAGCTGGTCGGGAGTCTCTTCGTAGGGAAAGCTGGACTCAAATTCAAGCTGCCAGGGATGATCGGGCCCGTAACTGTAACCGGGCGTCATTGCGCGGTAGGCATAGAGATCCAGCAGCTCCTGGGCCATCTGGTGCACGGATTCCTTGGCCCGGCTTTTCACCCGATGCCACTCCCCGCTGCCAAGGCTGTGCAGCCGGGGGGCCTTCCCTTCCGACCCGATATATTTCTGAATAAGATCGATCTGCTCCACGGGAATATAGAGCCTGTCTGTGCCCCTGTACTGGACCAGGAGGTAATCCCGCCGGATCCCGTCAATTTCAAGAGCGCTTAAACCCATATACCTGCCGATGCCATGCTGCTCATGAACCACGTAATCTCCCACGGCCAGTTCCCGGTAATCGCGCAGCCGGAGCCCCTCCTGCTGCGCCAGCCGCCTTCTTTTGCGGCGCCGGGGCAGCAGGTTGCTTTCAGTGACCACGGCCAGCCTCAGCGAAGGAATCTGGAAACCCTCTTGCAGGGCTGACACAGTCATCCTGGCCTCGCCGGGAGCCCAGGGCTCTTTTGAACCGGCATTCACAGATAAGCCTTTTTCCCGTAAAAGCTGCTGCAGCCCTCCGGCCCGCTCCGGGTTCGCGGCGGTGAAAGCAATCCGGTAGCCCTCTGCTCTCCACTCCTTGAAATCCGCCAGCAGCAGCGGCCACTGCCCGTGATAGTAAGCCGCGTTTTTTCCGGCCACCTGGTACTTTCCGGTTAACTCCAGAGGCCCGGAGGAAGAAGAAAAGAGGGTCAGGGCAACAATGGAGCCGGGATAGCGGGCGAGCAGTTCCCCCATCTCCCAAAAAGAATCCAGCCGGCCCGGCAGCAGTTCTCCCCCAGTGAAAGCGGTAGCGTGGTGTTCCAGCAAATCCCGGCGCAGAGCGGCCGCCTGCTCAAAAAGCGCGGCCGGCTCATCTATTACCATGACGGATTCAGGTGAAAGATAATCGAGAATTGAAGCGCCGTCACCGTAGAAATACTTGAAATAACCGGGAAGAAGATCGAGCCCTCCGGGACCGGCGAGACGCTCCAGGTGCCGTCCGGTATTTGTTTTTAGCTTCACCGCCGTTTCCACTTCGCCCTTCCGGCGCAGCCTGGAGACAGCCTGCTCCACTTCCCGCTCAATCCGCTTTTCCCCCTCCAGATACTTCTGCCGCGGCAGAATCAGTTCGTAAGCCGGCGGGACTGAGGCCTGCCGGAGATGCTCCGTTGAACGCTGACTGGCGGGATCGAAGAGGCGAAGAGATTCCACAGTCCGATCAAAGAGTTCGATGCGCAAAGGCAGCTCCCAGCCGGGAGGAAATATATCGACAATTTCACCGCGGGCGCTGCACTGGCCTCTCCCTTCAATCAGGGACACCCTCTCATAACCCCTATCAATTAATTTTTCCAGGAACTTATCGCGGTCAACCACTGCGCCGGCCTGCAGCGTTATCTGAAGAGCGGACCACTCCTCCGGAGGGAGGACCCTGGAGATCAAGGCGGCAAAAGGAGCAACATAAATTCCCTTTTCCCCGCGGCGCAGCCACTCCAAAAAAGAAAGGCGCTGCCTGCGCTGCTCCATGCTCCTGGCGAGGAGGTCCGGGGCCATAAAGAGCTCCCTGGCCGGGAGAAGGTTTACCAGCCCGGACGGCAAAAAGGAGAGAAGATCTTCATATATCCTTTCCGCCCGCGCCACATCGGGGGCAACAACCAGCACCGGCCGGCGGCTCTCGGCGGCCAGACCTGCCAGGAAAAAAGTCCTGGAACTGCCGTCGAGTCCCGTTACCGCCACCCTGCTGCCGGAAGCGGCGGAGAGTATCTTTAACAGGTCTGAAAAGGAGCGATCTCGGGGCCATTCTTTAAGGAGATCGTAAAAAAACATGGTTCGCTCCCTTCCTGGCGTAGGAGTAAGAATTTTGCGAAAAGTGTCTTCTTCGCTCCCTGAGAAAGAGCTTGTCGTTTTCATTTTCATTCAGCTTCAAAAACAGGCATCGAATCAACACACGGCTCACAAAGGGAATAAATGAAAAGATCACCTGCCGGGGCCGTCTTAATGACAGCCTCGTCCTGATCCTCGGCCCGGGGATCTATACCCATCTGCCGCAGTTCATCTTCGGTAAGAGACAGCGCACCGATGATGGCGCCGCAGCAATCACAGATATAGGTGGCCCTCATTTACGCATGCTCACTCACCATCATATTCAATTAAGATCACTATTTATGCTTCCCCGGGCAGGTTGGCTTTATCCGGAGGAGTCAGTTGTATCCAAAAGAAAAATTAAATTCCGCCTGCAGAAGACGGAATCTCCACACACCGGCCCCTCCAGCCGGCGTTTACGGCACCCGGTTAAACCGGTTCATGGCTTCCTCCAGCCCCGCATCAATGAGAAAAGCCAGCGCTTCTACTGCCTGCTCCACAGCCCGGTCAAGCAACAGCCGCTCTTGCGGCGGGGGAACATCCAGAACGTAAGCGGCCGCCTCGCCAACAAAGGGCTTGCCGATACCGATCCGCAGGCGTAGAAATTCAGAGCTTCCGGTTGCATCGATAACCGATTGGACGCCCCGGTGCCCTGCGCTGCCGCCGCCGCAGCGCAGCCGGATCCGGCCGGGAGGCAGGTCCAGGTCGTCATAAACCAGTACCAGCTGCCCGGGCTCGAGCTCATAGCGCCGCAGTAATTCCACAACAGCCCGGCCGCTTAAATTCATATAGGTCAGCGGCTGGACCAGCAGAACCCTCTTTCCCGGGCTGCCGGCAGCGGCACAGAGGGAGTGGCGCAAATGAAAAGGCTTCTCTGCGTTAAACTGCCTGGAAAAGGCCTCCACTACCCGGTATCCCAGGTTGTGCCGCGTCCCGCAGTAGCGCTCGCCCGGGTTGCCCAGGCCGACAATGGCAAAGAGAAATTTTTCTTTAAACCGTTTCCGGAAAAAAATTTACTCTCCGTCCTCCTCCCCCTCCGGAAGTTCCGCCTTTTCTTCTTCTGCAGGAGCAGCTTCTTCCGCTTCTTCTGCGGCCTCAGGCGGCTTCTCCTCTTCTTCTTCTGCCTGCGGAGCCAGCACCTGCACCAGGATCTCCTCCGGTCCGGTCAAAAGGGTTACCCCTTCCGGAAGGACCAGTGTACCGGCGCTGATCCCTTCCCCGATCTGCAGCGGCGAAATATCCACTTCTATCATCTCGGGAATGTTCCCCGGAAGACACTTGATGTTCACTTCCCGCATGAGAATCTGGAGAATCCCGCCTTCGGCTACACCGGCGGCCTCTCCGGTGAAGTTCAAGGGGACATTAACCTCGATCTCATCCTCCATGGAGATGCGGATAAAATCAACATGCAGCAGCCGGTCCTGATGAAAGAGATGTCTCTGGATCTCTTTTAACATTACCGTCTCCACCTGCGGCCGGGTGCCATCTCCGATCTGCAGATCAATAAGGACGTTGCCCCCTCCCATTGCCAGCACCTGCCTTAACATGCGGCCGTCCACCAGCAGCGATTGCGTCTCCTTCCCCCGGCCGTAAATAACGGCCGGGACTTTGCCTTCACGCCGCAGCCGGTTTAGTTCGCCCCTGGTCAGGCGCGAACGTTTTTCTGCTTCAAGGACCATGCGATCCATGCTATAACCTCCTCGATCTCAAGTATACACCTGCTGGTATTGTTGTCAAATTAAACAAAAAGCTCACTTACCGAGCGTTCCTGGTTAATCCGGATAATCGCTTCCCCGATCAGCGGCGCAACGGAGAGCACCTGAAATTTTACTCCTTCGGGAGCCACCCCGACGGGGATGGAATTGGTATAAATTACCTCTTCAATGGGCGCGCTGTTGAGCCGCTCAATGGCCGGTCCCGAAAAAACCGGGTGGCTGCAGCAGGCGTAAACCTTTATCGCTCCTGCATCTTTTAAAGCTTCAGCGGCCAGAACTATGGTCCCCGCGGTGTCAATGATATCGTCGATCAATATGGCGACCATATTTTTTACATCGCCGATAATATTCATTACCTCTGCCTGGTTGGGGGCGGGTCTTTTCTTGTCGATCACCGCAATGGGCAGCCCCAGCCTGTTGGCAAGTTCGCGCGCCCTGGTCACCCCGCCCAGATCTGGAGAGACAACCACTCCTTTGGAGATAGTCTTCTCTTTAAGATAGTTGGCTATGATTGGCACCGCAGTGAGATGATCAAAGGGGATATTAAAAAACCCCTGGATCTGCCCGGCATGAAGATCCATGGCCACCACCCGGCTGGCTCCGGCAGCGGTAATCAGATCGGCCAGCAACTTGGCCGTAATGGGATCGCGCGCCCTGGTCTTACGATCCTGCCGGGCGTAGCCATAATAGGGTACCACTGCATTTACCGAGCGGGCGGAGGCCCTTTTAAGAGCATCGATTAAGATCAGCAGCTCCATGATATTCTCGTTTATGGGATCGCTCATGGGCTGGATTAGAAATACGTTTGTCCCGCGGACGCTTTCCCGGATGCCTATGCGGATCTCGCCGTCGCTGAAACGGCTCACCTCCGCCTCCCCCAAGGGGATTCCGATAAAAGCGGCAATCTCTTCCGCCAGGCTGCGGTTGGCGCTGCCGCAAAATAACTTTATCCTGTTGTTGTTCACCTTAAAACCCCCTGAAATGTTTGCTGCGTGGCTTTAATTCTTCTCTTCTTCGGCTTTTTCCTTCTGTGGTTGACTTTTCTTCAGCAGGCGGTCTGCGGCTCCCGGGCAATTCTCCTGATCCGTTCTGGCTATAGCCAGTGCGCCGGGGGGAACATTTCTGGTCACGGTAGTTCCGGCGGCGATAAAGGCGCCCTCGCCTATTTCCAGCGGAGATATGAGATTGCTGTTGCAGCCGATAAAGGCCCCCCGCCCTATAGAAGAGCGGTGTTTCCTGCGTCCGTCAAAATTTACCACAATTACCCCGGCGCCCAGGTTCGCTCCGCCTCCTATGTCCACATCTCCCACATAGCTGAGGTGGGGAACCTTGGTTCCGGCATCGATCCGCGAATTTTTCACTTCAACAAAGTCGCCTATTTTCACCCCTGGCCCGATGCGGCTGCCGGGCCGGATGTAGGCGAAGGGGCCCACGAGGGCTTCGTTTTCGATCACGCTCTCTTCCACGACCGACTGGCGGAAGATCACCCGGTCATGGATTTCCGCATTGATAATCTGCGCCCCGGGGCCGATACGGCAGGCGGAGCCAATCACCGTGCGCCCCTGGATAACAGTCTGGGGCCAGATTACCGTATCCGGACCGATTTGCACATCGAAATCGATATAGGTAGAAGAAGGATCCACCATGGTCACACCCTGCCGCATCAGGGATCGGTTTATCCGCTCTCGCATAATTGCCGCCGCTTCGGCAAGTTGGCAGCGGTCATTGATACCCAAGACCACCCGCCAATCTTCGATGCGGCAGGCGCTAACGCGGTGTCCCTGCTCCTGCAACAGGGCAACTAGATCGGTGAGATAATATTCCCGCTGGGCATTGTCTGGGGTAAGCGCGGGCAAATACCGCCGGAGATACTTTATATCAAAACAGTAGATGCCGCTGTTTACTTCGCTAATTTTTTTCTCGTCAGCTGAAGCATCGCTCTCTTCAACAATCCGAATCCGGGCTCCGGAATCGCCGGAATGGCGAATGATCCGGCCGTAACCCGCAGGGTCTGCAAGCCCGGTGGTCAGCACCGTGGCCGCACTGCGGCCGTGCTCCCGGATTAACTGCTCCAGGTGTTCTTTCTCTATCAGCGGGGCATCCCCGCAAAGGACCAGCAACAAGCCCTCTGCGGGCAGCTGCGGTAAAGCCTGCATGAGAGCATGTCCAGTCCCCAATTGTTCTTCCTGAAGGGCATAGCGCCACCGGGCGCCCATCTCCTCCCTCACCAGCTGCGCGCCCCTGCCAATAACAATGATCACCTTTCCCCCGGTTACAGCAGCGGCGGCATCGACAACGTAGCGCAGCATCGGCCGCCCGCAAAGGGGATGCAGCACCTTGGGCAGAGAGGAAACCATTCTCTTGCCCTCTCCCGCCGCCAGGACCACCGCCCACGTTTCTAACATGGGAGCTCCTCCTCAGAGTATAATATAACTCATTATACTACAGGCGGCGGAGAAGCAACAAAAATTTTAATCCTTAACCGGTGACGGGCTGCATTTCCAGCTCTTTAAAATAAGCTTCCAAAATCGCCTGCTGGATCTCCTGCCTGGCCTCGGTATTGATGGGATGGGCGATATCTTTAAACTCGCCGTTGGGAGTACGCTTGCTGGGCATGGCCACAAAGTAGCCGTTGGTCCCCTCAATCACCCTGACATCATGAACCACGAACTGATCATTCAATGTAACCGATACGATCGCCCTCATCTTCCCTTCCTGGTTGAGCCTCCTGATCCGGACATCTGTTACCTTCACAAGGACCACCTTCCCGGTTATAAAATTGACAAAAAGCTGACCTTCTTCTTAATAATGAAACTAATTCAACAATCACTCGACAAAATCCTGCCAGGTAAAATATAAATTATATTTAATATTATTTGAGAGCCTGCCGGACCAGCTCGAGGTCGCTAATTTTGTCCACATCGGTGCCGATCTCCACAAAATCACAGGGCACGGCGTGGGCCCTGGCCTGCATCATCCGGGAGAGGTAGCTTTCTAGTTCAGCCACGGTAAGAATGTTCAGGAGAAATTTAAAAATGAAGCTCGCCGGCAGTATCCGGAAGAGTTTAAGCGGTTTTTTCCGGTAGGCCACAAAGAGATCCAGCCGGGGATAAGAGCGGGCAAACCATTCCGGGCGGAGCAAGGCTATATTGCCGCCTGTAAAGGAACCGTCTCGCAGCCGGACGTAAGTCCGCTTCATCTGGGGAAATCTCTTGCGGCAGCATTCCCGGGTCAGTATGGGATAGTAAAAATCACCGTCGAAAGGAGCGCACAGCTTCAGGAAACCTTCAATCGCTTCCCGGCCGATGAGGGGAATGTCTGCCGTAAGCATGAGGCAGAGCCGCTCCTGCTTCACCGCCTTCAAGCCGGCGGCGGCATTTGCCAGCATGCTCTCCTCCTCGGAAACAGGAGTAAAGCGGTAGCCTTCTTCCAGCAACTCCGCCAGCTCCTTATCCGGACCCACAACCACGATCTTTTCAATTAAGTCTGACTCAGCCAGGGCATTGAGAATATAGCCGAGCATGGGACGTCCATGAATTTTGATAAAAGCTTTATTGGAAACCCCCTCCCGATCCGTAAGCGGCTCACCTTTCCCTCCGCCGGCCAGGACAACCGCATCAAACATCCTCTACACTCCTTCCGCATTTACGGGTTGGATTTGGTCCAGCATAAAAAGACCCGGTTCCCGGCATCCTCCAGGGCCCGGGCAGCCACCCGGGCAGAAACCAGGCTGTCGCAAAGGGCGAACATTGACGGCCCGCTTCCGGACATGGCCGGGTGAAGGCCGAGATTTAGAAATTCTCTTTTCAGCGCCTGCAAAGGCAGGTGCTGCGGCATAACTACCGCCTCCAGGGTATTGGTCGATTCCCCGGCAAACCATAGATGGAGCAGCCGTTTGCTCCGCTCCCGGATCGCCTCAATTAAAGGTTCCAGGCGGGGGCGCAGCAGATGCGCCGGCTCCAGCGCTCCGTAAACCTGTGCCGTTGACAGATGCATTTCCGGAGGCATGGCCAGGATGACCCAGTGAAAGGGCAGCCCGGGCATGGCCGCCACCTTCTCTCCCCGTCCCTGCGCCAGCGCCGTTCCTCCCAGGAGACAAAAGGGCACATCGGATCCGAGCTGCGCCCCTGCTTCCAGCAGCTCGGAGAAGCTCAACCCCAATCCCCAGTATGAGTTCAGCCCCTTTAATGCCGCAGCGGCATCGCTGCTGCCTCCCCCGAGGCCCGCCGCTACGGGGATATTTTTAAAGAGGGACATCTTTACGCCTGGAAGAGCGCTCCCCAGGCCCGCTTTCTCTGCCAGCAGCGCCGCCGCCCGGCAGACGAGATTGTCTTCGCCGGAAAGAGAAGGTTCGGAACAGAAGAAGCGCCAGCCCGGCTCTTCCTGCGGCTCCAGAAGGATGGTGTCGGCCAGTGAAAGCTGCTGCATCACTGAGAGAAGGTCGTGGTAACCGTCCGGCCGGCGCCGCAGAACAGTCAATCCGAGATTTATCTTGGCCGGAGCCTTGATTAGCATTGCCCTGTTCATGGTCTGTTAGCCTTTTTTATAGCATCTTGACCAGGCGGGGGTTGTCCGTTATTCCGGGGATGCGCCCTCTTTTGGCCACCGCTTCATCTCCGATCTCTTTCAGATCCATGGTCATGTCGATGGCCGGCGAACGGGCGATATAGCTTCCCACTCCAAAAGCGTCCGCTCCCGCCTCCGCCAGCAGGGAAATCCTTTCTGGATCAAGGCCGCCGGAAACAACAATCTGCACTGATTTGAAGCCGCCCTGGTCCAGCCGGGCCCGCACTTCCCGGACCAGCTCCGGGGTAACCCCGCCTCTTTCGGCGGGGGTGTCGAGCCGGACCCCGAACAGCTTTTCACCCAGGGCCCGGGCTACCCGGAGCGCCTCTTCGGCTTCATCCTTAAATGTATCCACAAGAATAATCCGCGGCTCATCCGCGGGAACAAAATCATTGTAGGCCCGGGCCAGCTTTACGGTGTCACCGGCAATTAAAAAGGCCGCATGCGGCACCGTTCCGGAGGGCCTGCGCTTCAGCAGCAAGGCTCCCAGGATGCAGCTGCATCCGTCCGCGCCGCCGAGCACCGCCGCCCGCTCCATTACCGGCGCCACCGCCGGATGGAGATGGCGCGCTCCGAAGCAGAGCAGGGTCCGCTCCCCGGCAGCCTCCTTGCACCGCCGCGCGGCGCTGGCCCAGCCGCTGGCGCTGGCGAGCATGCCCAAAATGGGGGTTTCAAAAATGCCAAAATTGCCGTAGGGCCCCTTAATGCGCATGACCACCTCTTTTTTGGCCATCTTCTCCCCTTCGGGAAGGCTCCAGACCTGCACACCCGCGTTGCGAAGCAGGTAGAGGACCTCTTCCGATCCGGCAAAAAGACCTTCGCGGGAGGCAAAGATCTCCGCGGTAACCTCTGTCTGCGCCAACCCCATGTAATTGAGAAGGTCCCTGGTGCGCACAAAATAGATATCGGTAGTCCAGCCCTTTTCAATCTCCTCATGAGTGGCCGCATGAAACCTTGCTGCTGTTTCAGGCAGCGCCTTCTCCACATCAGCCAGCGTAATCAGATCCACGGCGATTTCTCCTCCAAGTTTATTTAAGCAAGGTCACTCCAAGGGTTTTCTCCATCTCCTGCAAGGCAAAACGGTGCGCCTGTTCATCGATCCCGGCCACCGCGCCCGGGACGACAGATACCTGGTAATTCCGCATCCGCGCATCTGCGGCGGTATAGAGAACACAGATATTGGTGACCACACCGGTGAGCTCGAGCTCTGATACGCCGTATTCCCGCAGTGTGAGATCAAGTTCCGTCCCGAAAAAGGCGCTGTAGCGCCGTTTATAGATTATTCTCTCCTCGGGCCGGGGAGCCAGCTCGTCAATTACCTTTCCGCCTTCTTCGCCTTCCAGGCAGTGAGGGGGAAACATTTCAAACTCCAGATCGCCCTGGCGGTGGCGATCGCAGATGAAGATGACCGGTTCTTTCTTCTGCCGGAAGAGATCCAGCCTTTCCTTGATCACCGGGATAACCTTCTCTGCCGCCGGGCCAATATAAAGCGCCCCCTCGGGTTTGATAAAATCATTTAGCATATCGATAATAAGCAGGGCTTTCATCTAAAATCCTCCATTTAAAAATAATAAAAAAATAATTCCACAATAATGGTCCTGATCCTTTTTTTAAAAAAGTATGCCCGCCGAAACGGGCATACCTGCCGTCCTTATGATTCCTTGCGGAGCGAGCGCTCGGCCCGTTCAATAGCCTTGGTCACCAGGTTGCCGCACTGGCGGGAGCTCACGCTGCCCCAGCCTTCACGGCGAACCAGGTCCTGCACCCCCAGTTCAGCAGCGAGCTCATACTTGAGTTCTTCCGACATCACCGGGCGACGACGTGCCACAGCATCAACTCCTTTTTAAAAAAATAAAGACGGCATTTATATTTTACGGTTTCAGGAGCTGCTTTAAACGATCTGATTACTGGAGGCGCTGTGAGCAATGTGATTTATTTAACAAAAAAACCGTCACCTTTTCTAATAAGGTTCCGGTTTTTTTATATATTTTTTTTATAAAATAATTACAGGCCTACTGAACGATACCTCTTATCCTCGCCGAAGCTCAGCTCCACCGTTTCTGTGAGCACATCGGCATAGCTGAAAGAAACCCTTTGAAAATAGTTCGGTTCATCGATGCGGATTACAAAAATAGAGGGATAGGTACTCTCCAGGATGCCCTCTTTTTCAAAGGTTTTACGACGACCCCGGTTTGCCTTTAACTTGATTCTTTCTCCGACATGAGGTTCAAGTTTTTTGCGTATTTCAAGAAGAACATCTTTAGACACATAAAAAACCACCTTGTAGATACCTTTTATGAAATATTAACATAAATCCACTTGATTTGTCAAGAAAAAGCGAATTTGAGAGCTGTGGAGTCTCAGTGTGTAAACCTGTCGGCAATGGTGGTGGCGCCGTATGATTCAGGCTTGATCCGGGCATGATAGCCGCTGCCGATGACCATGCCCACCACTTCTTTAATAATCTCGCGGGTTTCTCCCTTTTCGCCCACGTCAAGATGGATCTCCACGTTCAGTTCAGCCGCCCCGTTTTCAGCCAGCTTTTCCGTGATCTTTGCCGCCACTTCGAGGCTGAGAAAAGTTTCATAATAAATCCGCTGCCGCAGGCTTTCCATGTAACGGGTTCTCTGCTTGCGGTAGTAAAAGCGCCCTCCCTTGCCGATACGGTGAATAATAATTGCAGTCACAAAAACAACGCTCTTGCGAGTATAGGCGTGAGAATCGGTCCCGATGATTAACTTATACTTGTCCTCGGGATTCTCACCGGAATAAGTGCCGATATCTTCAAATACAGCCTCAAAGGAGAGCTTCCCCCTGGTCGGGCTGTAAAATTCCATTATCTATTACGACCTTTCACCTTATTTTATTAATAATTGTAAGCGATCCGGGCTATCTTTGCAAATTGCTCCATCGAGAGCATTTCCGCCCTGGCCTGAGGCTCAACCCCGGCCAGGTGCAGTATTGAGAGGAGCTCTTCCCTGCTCCGGGAGAAAACTCCGCCAAGGCTGTTGGCCAGTATTTTCCGGCGCTGCCGGAAAGAAGCCTGCACGATTTTCCAGAATAGCTCTTCTTCACCGGCATCAAGGCTGCGCGGGCGCGGCTGCAGCTTTACCACCGCCGAATCGACCTTCGGACGGGGCCAAAAAACTTGCCTGGAAACGGGAAAGAGTATCTCGGCCGGGGCATAGTAGCGGCAGAATACCGAGAGAGCCCCGTATGAGGCGCTGCCAGGCGCTGCGGCCAACCTTGCGGCAACCTCTTTTTGAAACATGAGCACAGCCTTTTTGAAAGGAAAATTTTCCTTAAAAAGGTTATAAAGCAGCGGGCCGGAAATCTGGTAAGGGAGATTGGCAATAAGGGTTGGCGCAGCCTCCGGCCCGAAATAGCCGCAAATCAGCTCCGCCCACTTCACTTTCAGCGCATCTTTTTGCAGTACCCTGACATGCGGAAAAGACCGCAGCATTTCCTCCAGGGCTGCGGCCAGCCCGCGGTCCAGCTCCAGGGCAAGAAGACGCACGCTGCGGCGGGCCAGTATGGCCGTGAGAGCGCCCGCTCCGGGCCCTATCTCCACGGCTGCTTCGCCGGGGCCAAGCTCCGCCGCTTCCACAACCTTGCGGGCGATATTGCCGTCAATTAAAAAATTCTGCCCCCAGCCGCGCCGCGGCCGCAGCCCTCTCTGCTCGAGGTAGAGCAGCAAACGGCGCGGCGAGGTCAAATCCGGTAGTCCCGGCACGCCAGGCATGGCCAACCCTTCTTTCGAGGAGGCAGCGCCATTATATTTTTTTCAAAATGTAAACTTTTACACCGCGTTTCAGACCAAATTTGGCCACATCGCTATGGTAATCGTATAATAGATCAATCCTGTTGCCCTTAATCGCTCCGCCGATATCCTCCGCCCGGGCAAAACCGATCTTGCCGATTCCTGGGATCGGTTCAATATAAAGCAGGCTGCCCAGAGGGATTACCCGCGGATCGACGGCCACCATCCGCGGCGAGCTGAGCGTGCCCAGGCCCTGAACCGCTTTCTTGCCGGTATAGGTGTAGCCGTTGTTATAGCGGCCCGTGCAAAAGGCATGTCCATTATGATCCAGCGGGCAGCCCGAGCCGGGCGTCCCCGGGCAGTAAGACGTCGCTGTCATGGTCAGGACCCGGTCAAACTCCATCACCCGGCCTTCCCGCTCCAGGGTTGTATTGTCGCCATACTCCACGATCTTGTCCAGCGGCTTCTCCAGGAGAAGAGATGACACCACCTCTCTTTTTACTTCCACTCCGTTTTCGGTGGTAACCTCAATCAACTCCTCCTGGAGCCCGGGGCGTCCTTCGCGGATTACCCGGGAAAGTCCCCGATCCAGCTGCGGATTTTTCTTAACAATTTCATCGTAGAGAACGGCGCTGCGGTTGCTGACATAGTGTTTCTGCACCCGGATTATTTCGATTAATGCGCCATCGTAAGCTTCTTCGAGCCCCTCCGGTTCGATCCGGTCTTGGGGCCCAAGCTCAAAGCCCTCTTCGGCAAGCAGTTCTCTTACCGGTTTCGTAGGGGTTATGATAAAAGAAAGCTTATTCCCGTCCACCACGATAACTTCAAAAGCCTTCTGGACATCAATGCGCGAATGTTGGGTTAACAGGGAGCCGCGTTCAGGAATCACCCGGTCGCGAGGGTGGAGCTGAATTCCCTTCTCTTCAATTATTTCCTCTACAGTCCGGCAGAAGGTGTGGGCTGTAAAAAGTTCCTCGCCGTCAACATAGAAAGTCACAGTATGGCGCGCATACTGGTACACAAGGACTGACAGGATGATCAGGCAGCTGTAGAAAAGCGCCAGGGGGTGACTTTTACAAAAAGCCGCCACTTTGCCGCCGAGTTCCTGGAAGCTCTTTTTTGCCGGAAGCAGATTCAGCCCCCGGCCGGCTCTCAGGATAGGCAGAGTTCCCAATGCTCTCTCCTCCCCCATACCAGGTCTATTCTATCCGCCCCCCCTTGTTCCGTCAATACAGTAAAGCGGCGGGGCAATATTTAGTCTAGCCTGAATAATTGCCGCCTATGCTCG
>JAAZHP010000055.1 GCA_012510625.1 Bacillota bacterium | reverse complement strand
GCAGACCTGATCATTTGCGGCCATGCCCACGTTCTGAACCCCATGGACTGGTTCTACACCGTTGAAGAAGACGGCTCCCGCCGCGCCACCCTGGTGGCTTACTCCCTGGGCAACTTCTTTACCAACCAGCAATACCTGCCGCATGAAGGCATCTCCACTGACCTGGTGGAATACGGCATCCTGCTGAGCGTAGAGCTGTCCAAGGATATGAACAGCGGGAAGGCCTGGATCAGCGGCGTGGATTATAAGGTCCACTGGTGCCACCGCAACTGGCGCCACCGCATCTTAGTTCTCCAGGATGTATTTGAAAACGGCCCCGAGCAGTACAACATTACTGCGGCGCAGTTTGAAAGGCTAAAGGAGAAACACCAGGAAAACGTGGAGATTCTTGAGAGGTACGGGTTTTCCGAAAAAATGCCCGATTATATGAAAGAAAGCCACTAGCCGGCCGGCAAATTGTCGCAAAGCTCGCCGCTGCTGCTTTCTGATTAAAATGTAATAACAGCGCCGCGCCAGAATAGAATTGATCAAAAAGGGGTGTGCCGGATGCGCCGAATTCATCTCATCGCTCTGCTCGTAATACTCGCTGTCGTCATTCTGGCGGCGTTTAAGCTGGATTTGCTTTCCCTGTTTCGCTCTGCGCCGGAAGATCCAAATCAAGTTGAACCCGGGCCAGGACAAGTACCGGAACCCGATATCCGCACCATCACCCTGAAGGCCGTGGGAGGATTATACCCCCACCTGGCAATCCTGAATGAAAACCACCAGGGCGACGGAGAGTACGATTTCTGGCCTGCTTTCGAGTTCATCGCCCCCCATATCCAGGATGCCGATATTGCCATGCTCACCCTGGAGACGATGCAGGCGGGGCCGGAATTAAAGTTCTGGGGAGTTTCCGGCTATACCGGCCATACTGCGGGAGGCATTCTTACTTTTAATGCTCCCATTGAACTGTCCCATGCCCTGAAAAGAGCCGGCTTTAACCTCTATGCCCTGGCCAACAATCACAGTATGGACCGGGGCGTGGAGGGTCTCCAGGCCACCCTGAATAATGTGCGCGGGCTTGGTTTCCACACCACCGGCGCCTACCTCAGCCGCGAGGAACGGGATGCCGCGGATATCGTGGAGATCAACGGGATTAAGGTGGCTTTTGTCGCCTATACCTACTGGACCAACGGCATCCCTGTCCCCGCAGGTGAAGAGCATTCGGTGAACTTGATTCCCAACAGCCCCGATCCTGAATTCAAGGATATCAGCCCTGTTATTGCCGATATCAAGAGAGCCCGCGCCGCCGGTGCGGACCTGGTTGCGGTTATTCCTCACTGGGGCGAGCAGTATGTTGATTATCCTTTCGAGCGGCAGCGGGAGGCTGCCCGGGAGATGGCTGAAGCGGGCGCCGATATGATCATTGGCGGGCACCCCAAGCTTGTGCAGCCCTGCGAGTGGATTGAGGTGGCGGGGGAGAACGGCGAAACCCGTTCAGTTCCGGTAATCTATTCCCTGGGCAACTTCTATACGGACCAGCATTACCCGTCGACCCCCTCCGAACTGGTGGAATTCGGCATGCTGCTAAAGCTGGAGCTATGCAAGGATATGGAGAGCGGGAGGGCCTGGGTCAGCAGCGCCGATTACGATATCCACTGGTGCTATCGCAACTGGCGCCACCGCATGCTTGTTCTCTCCGAAGTCTTCGAGAAAGGGCCTGAAAAATTCAACCTCAGCCAGTCCCAGCTGGAGTGGCTCAAGGCGAAATACCGCGAAAACATTGAGATCATCGAGCGCCACGGCTTCTCCGAAAGGTAAAATATCTATTTCCCCATAAAGGGCGTTACAGTTTAACCCGCTCCGGGTAAGCTGTTTCCCGCGCTGCGGACCAGACCTTGTTGATATATGGCAGCGCAAAATAGTTTTGCATCAGGTGCAGCCAGAATGCGCCGCGCTCGTTTAGCGCGATCTGCTCTCCTTCGTCTACAGCCATCTTGAAGCCGTATAAAAGGCGGAGCAGGAGTTTGAGCTTCCGGTTGCCCTCGCCGAAAAGCTCAAATAGCTGTTGCTTCGGGATGTATGTATCGTAGAGGCGCCAGTAAAGCCAGTAATAAAGTGTCATCATCTCGGTGAAATTCATGCTAAGGGCTACCGGCAGCCTGCCGGAGCGGCAGCTCTTGATATATTCTTCCACCGAGAATGTGTTCAGGTAAAAAACTCCCGGCACATGCGAGCCGGCCCCAGCTCCCAGGCCGATATAGCGCTCCCTGGTTACCGATGAATAACGGGGCGCTTCGCCCCGCAAAAAGCCCCACACTGAAACCCGCTGGAAACCGTGCTCTAAAAAAAAGCTGTGGATGGCCCGGTACATTTTTCTCCTCGTTGCCAGGTTCGGCATCTTGACCTTTTTTAATTTGCGGTAGCGGCCAACGGTGGTATAGGGAAAAGAAAAGAGCGGGTAGGTAGTTACCTGGTCTACCCCGCTGCAGACAGCCCTGGCCAGGTCCCGCTCCACTTCCGCCGTGGTCTGCCCCGGCAGGGCAAACATAAGGTCGAGGTTGACCGATTTGAAGCCGGCATTGAGCGCCAGCTCAATCGAATGCTCCAGTACAGCGGCAGTGTAGTTCCGGCCGAGCAGTTTCAGGTAGCGGTTGTCAAAGCTTTGCCCGCCCAGGCTGAGCAGGCTGACCCCATATTGAAGCAGTTTGCCGACTCTTTCCCGGTCGAGATCTCCAGGGCTGGTTTCCACGCAAATATCGCCGGTCAGGCGGAATCTCTCCCTGATTCTGTTCAACACAATCCCCAGTTCGTCCGTTAAGTTGGTCGGTGTGCCGCCTCCGATGTAAATGGAGCTAATTTCCGCCCTGCCAATGCGCTGATAATAAAGCTCGACCTCTGCAAGTAAGGCGTTAAGATAGGGTTCAACGAGCTTTTCCTCGTAGCCGATCTTGTTGTAGGGACAGTAGGGACAGAGATTTTTGCAGAAAGGAATATGGATATAGAGGCCTGTTTTTTGGACCGGACCCGGGTCAACATCTTGCGCGGCGCGAAAGGAAAAATCCTGATCCGGTCCGGCCAGGCAGCGCCTGATAATTTTTGTGATCAATTCCGGGAGCATTTAATTCCACCTTTCTGTTAAGAGAATTTTCCGCCCATTCCCATGGGAAAGGAAAGTTGAGGGAATTTAAAAATAAGACTATTTTGTTGGTAAGGCACTGGACCCTGAACCGGTATCGTAATTGGGTTAAGCGCAATTATCCCCAAAACATACTGGACCCGGGACCGCCAGGTAAATTATAACACAACTGCGTGGCTGGAAGGTGAGTTAAGGGACCTCTACTTGTCATCCTGTTTGAGCTGAGGCGAAAGGCAGCCGGTCTGCCCTGCCTGTCATCCCGAGCGCCTTCAATGTCATCCCGAGCGAAGCGAAGGATCTCTAAGCCGGGGGGAACCGCTAAATAACAACAAGAAGCTGCTTTTTGGGACAATTCCCTTGAGTTAGGTTTGTAAAAGTCCCCCTTTTCTAAAGGGGGATTTAGGGGGATTTTGGGGACTGGAAGGAAAGTATAAACATACAATAGAAACTCTAACTTTATCAAAACAAATTTAACTCACATTGGTTGGATCGGGCTGGCGGTTTTATAAAAATTTCTTTGGCAAAAGGAGCAAACAGCATGTCTACCATATTTATTACCAGGGAAATACCGGATAGGGGCCTGAAACTTCTGGAAGGCAAATACAGGTTGATAATGAATCCCGCCAATCGACCTGTAACCCGGCAGGAAATGATGGAGGGGATTAAGGAAGCCGACGCTCTCCTCTGTTTGCTATGCGATCGGGTTGACCGCGAGGTCATTGAGAGCGCGCCAAAATTAAAGCTTGTAGCCAATATGGCGGTGGGTGTCGACAACATCGACATTGAAGCTTGCACCGGGCGCGGCATAGTAGTTACCAATACCCCCGGGGTGCTCACAGAGGCCACCGCAGACCTGACCTGGGCTCTCCTTCTTGCCGTTGCAAGGCGCATAGTTGAAGGGGATCGCTTTGTCCGGGAGGGAAAATTCAACGGTTGGGCGCCGCTACTGCTTGTAGGCGGAGATCTCTATGGTAAAACCCTGGGGATAATCGGCATGGGCCGCATCGGCCAGGCTGTAGCCCGGCGCGCTATTGGTTTTGGCATGAACATTGTATACTGCAAGCGCAAAAGATTGCCTCTTCACGTTGAGCAGGAGTTCAGGGCTACATATATGCCGCTGGATGAGGTCATCAGAAAGGCGGATTTTTTAACCCTTCACCTGCCTTATTCTCCTGAAGTGCATCACCTGATTAACAAGGAAAGGCTTAATTTGATGAAGCCCACCGCTTACCTGATCAATACCGCCCGGGGGGCGCATATCGACGAACGGGCCCTGGTAGAACATCTGAAGGAGTATAAGATAGCCGGAGCTGCCCTGGATGTGTATGAGAAGGAACCGGAATTAACTCCCGGCCTGACCGAACTGGAGAACGTGGTCCTGGCGCCGCACACGGGAAGCGCCAGTATGAACACGCGCAGCATCATGGCCGAAATGGCGGCAAAGAGCATTGTGCAGCTGCTGAGCGGGGAAAAGCCGGAGCATGTGGTCAACCCCGAAGTGTTCGATAAAAGCTAATCATGCAGGAATTACCTAAAAGTTGAAAGAATAATAGAATTAATCATGTAAAAACGGCTTTAGGTGAAGATAAATGGCGGGAAAGATGAGAATTGTTCATGACAACCTGCTTGATGCTCTCCAGGCCGCGGAAACCAAAGGTCTACTGGATTTATTTACCGAAAGGCGGTACTGCAAAAAAGAGATTATCTTTTTTCCCAAACACACTGAGAACTATGTATTTATTGTCAAAGAAGGCCGGGTGCGGGTTTACCTGGCCTTCGATGACAAGGAATTCACCGTTTCAATTCTTGAGGCCGGCGATGTATTTTCCACGCATACCAGGGCTTTTACAGAGGCGCTGGATGACTGCACGCTGCTCATCTGCAGCACAGAAAATTTTAGCCGTATGCTCATCGATTATCCTACATTCACCCATTACTTGATCAATGTCCTGGGGGATCTTCTGAAAAATTGCTTTACCATTATTATAAATCTCGCCTTCATGGAGGCGAAAAGCAGGCTGAGAAAATATCTGCTCTCAGAGGCTGAAGAAAAAGGCGTTTACTGCAAGGAGGGCATCAAGGTCGAAATAGGGCATGATCTCAGCCGGATAGCCACGATTATCGGAGTCTCCCGCCAGACGGTCTCTTCCCTGGTGAACGAGTTTTGCCGCATGGGCATACTTGAGCGGCTGAACCGGAAAACAATACTGATTAAAGACAGGGAAGCTCTCCAAAACATGGACAAGCAATAATCCGGACATCCCCTACAATCCTTAGTCGGGACAGCCTCCCTTTATTGTCTTATTGTCATTTTAAGCGAAGCGAAGGTCTCAATACTCCCCCCTTTGCAAAAGGGGGGGGGATTTATACAGACTGCAGTGCATTTCCAAAAAATTTAAATCCCCCTAAATCCCCCTTTAAAAAAGGGGGACTTTTTAAATACCCCCGAAAGTGGGTAATCTCCGCCTGCCCCCGCTTTAGCTGTAGGGGCGGGCTTCCACGCCCGCCCGTTGTGTAGGGGCTTCACTCAAGGTGGCGTATCTATTATTTCAAAATAGGAAAATTACAACCTTTAAGAAATATGTCATGTATTTGACATATTGATTTTTAAATAAGTATTACAATGAAAATGAAGAAGTGGATAGCTGAAACCATTCCTTGAAAAGGAGGGAAAAAAGGTGCCCGGACAAAAAGAGAACTATTTTGTTTATGCCGATCCGGGAAAATGCCTGGGGTGTAAAAGCTGTGAGCTAGCCTGCGGGCTGGAACATGCCGGGGCGGATCTTTTTACCGCTGTTCTGAAAGGCTGCCCGGTCCGTCCGAGAAATCACGTGGTAGAGGCCGCAGGCATTAGAACACCGGTTCAGTGCCGCCAGTGTGAAGAGGCGCCCTGTGTTCTGGTTTGCCCTTCCGGCGCTATCAGCCGGGAAGAGGGCATGATTTACCTGGACAGCAAGAAATGCTTTGGCTGCAAGAGCTGCGTCATGGTCTGTCCCTTTGGCGCCATCCAGGTGCGGGATGAAGGGAAAGCGATTAAATGCGATCTCTGCGTCAATTCGGCAGCGGAGATCAGCGAGGCCTCATGCGCCTGCATCAGGGCCTGCCCCACAAAGGCCATCTCGCTGGTGGATAGCGAAGAGCTGAGGCGGAAGCTGATGGCCGCCAGGGTCGGGGAGATAGCCCAGGCCCGCGCGGTGGAGCAACAGCCCGCAGTTTGAATGGTACCGTCAAACCCATAAACCTGGCTTTATGGAGGTTCACATGGAAAACTTGAAAGATGGAGATTTTACGGCGCAGGCAGAATCAATTTTGCAGCGTTATCCTCGCGAGCAGCGCTTTGCGCTGGCTATGATGCAGGATTTCCAGAAGGAGTATGATTACCTGCCCCGGGAAGCGATCCGCCGGATTGCCGGCTACCTCGAAGTTCCGCCCGGCAAGATATACAGCCTGGCCACATTTTACAAGGCCATCAGCATGGAAAAGAAAGGTAAATACATCATCAAGGTATGCGACGGGACCGCCTGCCATATCAGGTCTTCGACGTGGATCATCGAGGAGATCGGAAAGCTGCTGGGGATTAAACCGGGCGGCACCAGCGCCGACGGAAGGTTTTCCCTGGAAACGGTGAAGTGCCTGGGAACATGCGCCCTGGCCCCGGTAATGGTGATTAACGATGAATATTTCGGGTCTTTGACGGTAGGCAAGGTTAAGAAAATACTGCAAAGGTACGGAGGCCGCGCCGATGAAGAGTGAACAGTCACAAAAAAGAAAAATCCTGGTGTGCTGCGGTCCGGGCTGCCTTGCCGTGGGCGGCAGGGAGATCCTGCAGGAGTTGCGGACTAAAGTTGCGGAAGCGGGCGCCGATATTAAAGTTGAGCCTGTCATCAAGGGTACCGGCTGCCACGGTCTCTGCGAGCAGGGCCCCATAGTCCGCTTTTTGCCGGAAGATATTTCCTACTGCCGTGTTAACCTGGCGGATATTGATGAAATAATTTCTCAAACTGTGCTGCAGCAGAAAGTGGTGGAGAGGCTCCTCTTTACCGATGCCCTCACCGGCCGGCGGGTCAGCTCTCAAAGCGAGAACAGCTTCTATAAGAAACAGCTGAAAATTGCGCTGCGCAATACCGGCGAGATCGATCCCCTGAACCTGGATGATTACCTGGAGCGGGATGGCTACCGCGCTTTAGCCAAGGTCTTTTCCCAGATGGATCCCGGGGCGGTGATCGCCGAAGTGGAGCAATCCGGCCTCAGGGGTAGAGGCGGTGCGGGATTCCCCACGGGGCTGAAGTGGCGGCAGTGCGCCCGGGTGGACAATTTTCCGAAATACGTAATCTGCAACGCCGATGAAGGGGACCCCGGGGCCTTCATGGACCGGAGCATCATCGAAGGCGACCCCCACAGCGTTATTGAAGGCATGGTCATCGGCGCCTATGCCGTCAAGGCGCACCGGGGCTTTATTTACATCCGGGACGAATATGCCCTGGCTGTTAAAACCATGCTCGAAGCCATCCGCCAGGCGGAGGCTCGCGGCTATCTCGGCCGCAATATCCTGGACAGCGGATTTGACTTCAGCCTGGAAGTGGTCCGCGGCGGCGGCGCTTTTGTCTGCGGTGAATCGAGCGCCCTAATGGCTTCCATTGAAGGCAGGGTTGGCGAACCGCGGGCCAAGTACATCCGCTCCGTGGAGCGGGGGCTGTGGGATCAGCCCACGGTGTTAAATAACGTGGAAACATGGGCCAATATTCCGCCCATTATTCTAAGGGGCGGCGAATGGTTTAACCGCATCGGCTCCGAAAAAAGCAAGGGCACTAAGGTCTTCTCCCTGGTGGGCAAGGTGAAAAACACGGGGCTTGTGGAGGTGCCCATGGGGATCAGCCTGCGCGAGCTGATTTTCGATATCGGCGGGGGCATTTTGAACGACAGAGAATTCAAGGCGGTCCAGACCGGCGGCCCCTCCGGGGGCTGCATCCCCGCGGATATGCTCGATCTGAAGGTGGATTTTGACTCCCTGGCAGCGGCGGATTCCATGATGGGCTCCGGCGGAATGATCGTCATGGACGAGCGCACCTGCATGGTCGATACGGCCCGCTATTATATTGATTTCCTGACGGAAGAATCTTGCGGCAAGTGCTCGCCCTGCCGCGAGGGGCTGAAAAGGATGCGGGAGATCTTGAATGACATTTGCAGCGGCTCCAGCCGGCCGGGGGACATTGAAATCCTTGAAGAGATAGCCGGCATGGTCCGGGAAAGCTCCCTCTGCGGCCTGGGCAAAACCGCTCCCAACCCCATTCTCTCCACCATAAAATATTTTCGCGATGAATATGACGAGCATGTTAATAAGAAGCGCTGCCCGGCCGGGATCTGCCGCGAGCTGACCACTTTTATCATCAACAGCGAAGAATGCAACGGCTGCGGCCTCTGCAAGAAGAACTGCCCTGCGGAAGCGATATCCGGGGAATCCAAAGCCCCGCATGTCATCGACCTTTCCAGGTGTACGAAATGTGGAAACTGCATTGAACTATGCCGGTTCAATGCCATCACCGTGAAATAAAAAAAGGAGATGATGATCCGTGGATAAGAACGAGCACGCTCAGAAGAGTATAGACCCGGCTTCCCTGGCTCTCATCGAAAGAGCCGCGCAGGAGGGCAAGGAACTCGCCTGGGACCGCTTCAAAGAGCAGGAGCCCCAGTGCGGCTTTGGCCTCCTGGGAATATGCTGCCGCAATTGCAACATGGGACCCTGCCGCATCGATCCCTTTGGCAACGGCCCCGATAAAGGGGTTTGCGGAGCCGACGCCGATACCATCGTCGCCCGCAACCTGCTGCGGACTATCGCCGCCGGGGCGGCCGCCCACTCGGACCACGGGCGGGACATAGTGGAGACGCTGCTGCACGCCGCCACGGGAGAAGGAGCCGACTATTCCATAAAGGACGAAGCCAAGCTGATGGCCCTGGCCGGCGAGCTGAACGTTCCCACCGAGGGCCGTTCCAGCAATGACATCGCCGCCGATATAGCCAAAAAGGCCATCGCTGAATTTGGCAGCGAAAAGGGGACCTTTGAGTTCATGGCACGGGTGCCGCAGCCAAGAAAAGATATATGGGCCTCTTTGAACATCCTGCCCCGGGGCATAGACAGGGAAGTAGTAGAGGCCATGCACCGCACGCACATGGGGGTGGATACTGACTACGTCAACCTCATACTCCAGGGATTGCGGACGGGACTCTCCGACGGCTGGGGAGGCTCCATGTGGGCCACCGAGCTCTCCGATGTTCTATTCGGCACCCCGAAGCCGCATAAGGGCGTAAGCAACCTGGGCGTGTTGAAAGAGGACGAAGTGAACATCATCGTTCACGGCCACGAGCCCACCCTCTCCGAGATGATCGTGCAGGCGGTGCGGGAACCGGAAATGATCGAACTGGCCCGCTCCAAGGGCGCGAAGGGGATCACTGTTGCCGGCATGTGCTGCACCGGCAACGAGATCTTGATGAGGCACGACGTTCCCATAGCCGGCAACTTCCTGCAGCAGGAGCTGGCTATTGTCACCGGGGCGGTGGAGGCCATGGTGGTTGACGTGCAGTGCATCATGCCGGCCCTGACCGGGCTGGCGGAATGCTACCATACCAAGATTATTTCCACCTCTCCCAAGGCCAAGTTCCCCGGCGCCCAGCATGTCCCCTTCTCGGAAGAAAAGGCGCTGGAGACAGCCCGGGAGATCGTCCGCATCGCTATTGAGAACTACCCCAATCGAAACAAAGAAAAAGTATTTATTCCCTCCGAGAAAATGGAATTCGTGGCCGGATTTAGCGTGGAAGCGATCCTCTCCGCCCTCGGCGGCTCCTTGAACCCGCTGCTGGATGCGATTAAAGCGGGCACAATCAAGGGCATTGCCGCGGTGGTGGGATGCAACAATCCCAAGATCCAGCATGATTACGGCCATATTACGCTGGCCGAAGAGCTGATCAAGGAAGACGTGCTGGTAGTGGAGACCGGCTGCGCCGCCATAGCCAGCGCCAAGGCCGGCTTGCTGCTCCCCGAAGCGGCGGCCAAGGCCGGGCCGGGCCTGCGCTCAATCTGCGAATCCCTGGGCATACCGCCCGTGCTGCACATGGGCTCCTGCGTCGATATCAGCCGCATCCTGCTGGTGGCGGCAGCGGCGGCCAATGCGCTGGGCGTTGATATCAGCGATCTGCCCCTTGCCGGGGCCGCTCCGGAATGGATGTCCGAAAAAGCGGTCAGCATCGGCGCCTACGTGGTTGCTACGGGAATTTTCACCGTGCTGGGCACGGTTCCGCCGGTGCTGGGAAGCAATAATGTAGCGGCGCTGTTAACGCAGGGGGCCAATGATGTCGTGGGAGCTGCCTTCGCCGTCGAAGGAGATCCCAAAAAAGCGGCTGCGCTGATCCTGGAGCATATGAAAGGTAAACGGGCCAAGCTGGGCTTGCCATAAACAGCTTTCGCTTGCGAAGCAGAGAGGAGCTGTGACGTGAATATACGCATAAACGGCATCGACTGCGAGGCGCAGCCCGGCGAATTTATCCTGGATATCGCCAGGAGAAACAACATCCATATACCCACGCTTTGTCACCATGAGGCGCTTGCCGGAGAGGCCCGCTGCCGCCTGTGCATCGTGGAAGTTATCGAGAAGGGTAGGAGCAAGGTGGTCGCCTCATGCGTTTACCCGGTTACCGGTGAAATCGAGGTAGCCACAGATTCCGAAAAAATAAGGGCTTTAAGGAAAACGCTGCTCATGCTGCTCCTGGCCCGGACGCCGCATAACGAAACCATACAGAAGCTGGCTCGCGAATACGGCGTCACGCAGGTGACGCGCTTCGCGGGCGATCCCGATGAAGAGTGCGTGCTCTGCAACCTCTGCGTCAGGGCCTGTGAACAGCTCGGCGCCGGCGCCATTTTTACAGTGAACAGGGGAATTACGAAAAAAGTGGCCACCCTCTTTGAAGAGCCGGCAGAAGAATGCATCGGCTGTGCCGCCTGTGCCGCTGTCTGCCCGGCGGGGGCGATCAAGGTCCTGGAGGAGGACGGAAAGCGCATCATCTGGAACCGGGAATTTGAGATGGCGGCCTGCTCGCGCTGCGGCGAACTCTTTGCCACCGCGGAGCAACTGGCATTTTACAATACCAGGTTGAACGTAGATCTAGGCAAGTATGGCGGAGACCGGCTCTGCGAAAACTGCCGGCAAAAAAGGGCCGTAGAGCTCGCTTCAGTCCTGCCGCCCGCACCCCCGCGGTGAAAAAGCTGTGCCCTTGAACAATATGTATTTGAGTATCAAGGGGCTGCCCCAAAAAGGCAGCCCCTTCCCTGCATTGTCATTCTGAGCGAAGCGAAGAATCTCAATACATCCCCTTTTCAAAAGTGGATAATCTCCGCCTGCCCCCGCTTTAGCCGTAGGGGCGGGCTTCCACGCCCGCCCGCATACGTGGTTTTATCCTACACTATAGTGCATTCAGCAGGGGCCGGGCATGCCCGGCCCGCCCGCTGGCCCCCGTTGAAGCCGTAGGGGCGGGTTTCCACGCCCGCCCTCATGCAGGATTCTCCTCTGTCCGTGAGTCAAAGTCATGCCGTCCCTCTGTCTTATGAGCCGCCCCTACAACTCTTAATCGGGGCAGACTTCTTTTATTGTCATTCTGAGCGAAGCGAAGAATCTCAATACTCCCCTCTTTGCAAAAGGGAGGCCGGGAGAGATTTATACAGGCTGCAGTGCATTTCTAAAATTTTAAATCCCCCTAAATCCCCCTTTAACAAAGGGGGACTTTTTAATTACCCCCGGAAGTGGGTAATCTCTGCCTGCCCCCCGCTTTAGCCGTAGGGGCGG
>JAAZHP010000054.1 GCA_012510625.1 Bacillota bacterium | reverse complement strand
CTCAGCCCGGCCAGGGCACACAGCTCATCCAGCTTTTCAACAGAGATGGGATTACAGAACCGGTGATGGCGGTGGGTGATGTCAAAAAACTTCCACATGTCCATGGTCAGATCACCCCCTTCCGGAAAATTTAGTTATCAATAACCGGCTCAAAGCTTGTCACAGTCCAGGGAGAGCGCCTCGGCCACCGCCCGGTTGACCACCTTGCCGTTGATTATATTTATCGCCAGGCTTAGCGGAGTTTTCTCAGCGATAACCCGCTCGCAGCCCTTACCTGCCAGCTCCAGGGCAAAGGGAAGGGTGGCGTTATTGAGAGCGTAGGTGGAGGTCCGGGGCACGGCCCCGGGGATATTGGAGACGGAATAATGGAGCACGCCGTGACGGACATAGGTCGGTGCGCTGTGGCTGGTCGTGCGGTCCGCCGTCTCAATGCAGCCGCCCTGGTCAATGGCCACATCCACGATCACCGTTCCCGGACGCATCGTTTTAACCATCTCCTCGGTGCAGAGAACCGGCGTCCGGCCGCCGGGAATGAGAACGGCGCCGATGAGCAGATCGGCTTCCGCCACGGCCTGGGCGATGTTTTGGGGATTGGAATATAGGGTTAACAGCCGGCCGCCGTTGGCTTCGTCCAGGTAGCGCAGCCTCTGGATATTGTTATCGATAACGGTTACGGTAGCCCCCATCCCCATGGCCACGCGGGCTGCATTCATCCCCACGATGCCGCCGCCCAGGACAACCACGTTTGCGGGGGTCACGCCGGGCACTCCCCCGAGGAGTATCCCGATACCGCCGTTTGATTTCTCCAGAAAATGAGCCCCAATCTGCGTGGCCATGCGCCCCGCAATTTCACTCATCGGCGCCAGCATGGGGATGGTCCCATTGACGACAACCGTTTCATAAGCGAGCGCCGCTACCTTCTTTTCTATGAGAACGCGGGCCACCTCCGGCTCTGCTGCAAGGTGCAGGTAAGCAAACAGGATTAGCCCTTCCCGCAGCAGATCATACTCCGCCGGCTGAGGTTCCTTTACCTTGTAAATCATCTCAGCCCGCTCATAGAGTTCTTTTGCTGTAGGAACAATCTCGGCTCCGAAATGCCTGAATTCATCGTCCTCAATACCGCTGCCCTGGCCCGCTCCAGTTTCAACCAGCACCCTGTGCCCCTTGTTAACGAATGCCGTAACCGCTCCCGGAGTAATGGCTACGCGGTTTTCACCAGCCTTTATCTCTTTGGGTACTCCGATAATCACTTTAGCAATCACCTTTTCAACATATTTTCATGATACTAACACAAAGTATGCTTTCTGGGAAGTATAGTTGATCCGGTAAATATAACCGATTGCGTCAGGTGCTGCCCTTGCCCCGGAATGCGGGCAAAACAGGGGGCTGCCTCCAGGGCAGCCCCCTGTGATAACGTGAAATGAAAATCAAGCTCTTGCAGCTAATGGACCGGTTCAAACCACAAGCCGGCAACCCGCCGGTCTTCATCGAAGACAATGCGAATATTGATCAAATCTTCCTCGAACTCTGTGGTAACAAAGATGACATCGTAACCGTCAATATGGTCTTCACGCATATCTGTTACTTTCACATACGAGCCCACCTGGCCCTGCAGATCATTCCAGACCTGTTCCAGCTTCCGGGCGGACATGGCCTGTTTCATCTTTTTGCTAAAATAATCGGTGCACTCGCTGTAATTACCTTTCACCAGGCATTGAAAGAATTCCTCAGCCAGCTCCGCGGGCTCGCCCTCCAGCGGAGGAAGCTTTTCGCCGGCGCAGGAGACGGCAGCAAGACAGAGCAGCAGCGCGAGAAGCAGCGCCGGAAAAGTTTTAGGCATCCTTTTTATCGCTCCTTTCAATGAGGATGGCCGGGGGGAGCTCACCTGCCGCTTCGCAGCATCCCCCTTCAATATTATTGGACATGATATCCGCCTCTCCTGCTGCAAAAGTACAATTGTCCTATCGAATTTCCTATGCCGGAATTTGAGGGATTTCATCTTTTAATTTTGCCTGATTTGTTTAAACTTTAAAATCCTCCCCGGCCCCCCTTTTGCAAAGGGGGGAGCACTGAAGTGCCTTTTCCCGAGGGAGATGCATCTATAAAGAAGGTTCTTTACCAAGGAGGGGAGCGCTTAGGTCCTTTGTATTGAATAAGTTTGCGTGGAGATGAAAGCTAAAAGTCCCCCTTTCCTAAAGGGGGATTCAGGGGGATTTATAAATTAAGGGAAATTTTAAAGAACAAGGTTTTGCGTAAAGTTGCAATTCAAAAATCCCCCTTTTTTAAAGGGGGATTTAGGGGGATTTTATTTTTTACCCTATATTAAACGGCCGAGTACAACTTTATCTATCTCTACGAAAACTTCCGGGCTGCCCTGTGACCTGGTGAATTTGACCCTTGCCGCCGCAGCGCCCGGTGGGGCAGGTTCGGTAATACCGGTATAAACCAGCCACTGGGCTCTCAGGGATGTGCTTGGAACAACCAGGCTAAGCCCAAGACCGATCTCCCTGCCGGCGCTGTCGAGCCATAGGACTTCGGCCAGGGTATTGCCTGACAGATCAACGCCTATCGAGCTGGAACGATAGCCGAAGTTTAACAAGAAGCACTGGCCGGCTGCTGAAGGGAGCTCAACATCCTGGTAGATCAGGCCGCCGGTGACATCTATTCTGGCTACGGCGCTCCCCTCATAGGCCTGCCCTATAATCGCGGCGGTCGTATCAACAGAAATCCAGTGGTTCAAACCGTCTTCAAAACTGGGGTTTTGAATAAGGTTTGCGGATCCGGCCCTGATCAGTATGACTTTATCAAGGAATAGTACGGCTTGCTCTTCAATAATGGTATCGGTAAATAATATCCGGGCGGCAACCGCTCCGGCGGGGGCAGGTTCCGTCAGATCAAGGTAGGTTAAATAGTTCTCTTGTGAGACAATAGTTGCGCCGGGGACAAAGAGGTTAACGCCGGGCGGGCCAATCTGGTTGCCCGCCTGGTCCAGCCATATTACTTGAACAGACAAAGAAGTCTCACCGCCGGTGACAGCGAAACTTAACAGGAATGGCGTCTGGGCAGGTAAACTGCCTAATGGTATATCCTGGAATAAAACCCCGTCTTCCGCGGCACGCACTTGGGCGGCGCCTTCATAGGGAACGGCAAAATTGGGTTCAAATGATGTCGAAGACCAGTTGGCGAGACCCAGCTCGAAACCGGAATTCTTGACTAGATTTAGGGTATTTACCCGGGCAAGGATGACCTGATCCAGGTTCACCGGATCGGGCAGGGCTCCGGAACCTTTGCTGAATTGCAGCCTGGCCCAGGCGGTGCCGAAGGGCGGCCTGTCGGTTGTGGCGAAGTAGGTGATCCTGGATATGTTGTTAATCCTGCCTTCTGGAATGAACAATCTG
>JAAZHP010000053.1 GCA_012510625.1 Bacillota bacterium | reverse complement strand
TTTATTTGTCCCTCCCGATATATTTCTTTCTCTGATTATATCACTTAATTATTGTTAGTCAATAAATTTTTATTGTTATATAATATCCTGGGTTAAACCGCCTGGGGACAACCTTTTCCTTATAAATACAAGGCGATCTATAAAAATTATACATTTCCGAAAATTCAAGGTATAATATGGTGTCAGACTAAAGGCATTGTTGCCGGGAAGGTATATGAAAATTGCCTCCGGCAATCTCGCAAAAGGTTAAAGGAAAAAGAAGTATTATTAATGTTTAACCGGGAGGCGAATGCCATGCAAGATGAATTGCGAAAGCTGCAGGAAGAGGTTAAGGTATTACAGGAAGAGCAGCAAAAGATGGGCGAGCGGTTGAAGGTAATCTACGAGTGGCTGGCTTTGCTGGATAAGAGACGGCCCCCGCAAGAAGCGGCGTTTCCCACAGCCAGGGCCGATCTGCCTGCCGCTGCCGCCCCCTCCGCGGCGCCGGAAGCTTTGCGGGCTGATACTCCCGCGGCGGCGCCCTCTGCCGCCCCTTCCCCGACTTCGCGCGGAACTTCCCGGGATCTGGAAGCAAGAATCGGCGGAATCTGGCTGAACCGGATCGGCGTGATTGTTTTTCTCCTGGGAGCGGCATTCTTTCTAAAGCTGGCTTACGACTGGGGCTGGATCAACGAGACAGTCAGGATCGCTATCGGCGCCGCAGCGGCGCTCATACTGCTATGGCTCGGCGAAAGAAACCGGCGGCGCGGTTTTACCGCCTATAGCCAGGGGCTTACCGGAGGCGGCATCGCCCTGCTTTACTTCACTATCTTTGCTTCTTTTTACTACTATGACCTTCTGAGTTCAACCACGGGCATGGGCCTGCTGATCCTGGTCACAATCGGAGCCGTATCCCTTGCCCTCTATCAAAACGCGCGAGCAGTAGCCGTGATCGGCCTGCTCACCGGTTTCCTGAACCCCGCCCTTTTTGTGGCCGAAGAGCCGCGTTTCGTCCTGTTGATGGTATACCTGATCATGCTTAACCTCGGCATTCTTGCCGTAGCCTACTTTAAACGATGGCGTTTTATGGGAGTTATCTCTTTTATCCTGACCAACATCTTTCTTGCCTGGGTCCTGGCCTACCGCTTTCAACACCCTGCCCTTGCCTTGCCTGCGGTGGCCACGCAGGTCTATTTCAGCATTTTCCTGCTGCTGTTCCTGGCGCTGCCGCTGATTACCGTTTCCCTTGGGCGCCGCCAGCTGGAGTTTCCTGAACTTTTCCTGGTGATTGGGGGAGCGGTCACTTATTACGGCTTGAGCTGGTTTAATTTGCACCCCGAATTTCCCGGCGTGATGGGCTGGTTTACCCTGGGGCTGGCCGGATTTTACCTGCTGGCCGGCTTCGCGCTGCTGCCGGCGGCGCAGCGTGCTCCACAAGCTCACTTTACCGCCTTCTCCCTGGCTGCGGTGCTCCTGGTTGTCTTTGTCCCGCTGCAGCTCCATGGCGCCTGGATACTGGCAGGCTGGACCCTGGAAGCCGCGCTGCTCTGTTATCTCGGCCTGCGCCTGGCGGACCAGAGAATTCGCGGCGGGTTCTGGGTTGTCCTTTCCCTGGCCCTGTTCCAACTGCTTTACGCCGTGTGGACTCATCATATTGACCCCGGAGACTACCGCTTCCTGCTCAACAGTACCGCCCTGCTCACCTTCGGCTTCATTGCCGTCTTGCTCCTGTTGAGCTGGTTTTATCGCCGTTTTCGAAGAGAAGGCCCGGAGCCGTCAAGCGAGGTTTTCATACTGGCCGGGGCAGCCGGTCTGCTGCTGTTGGCCTTCGTGAGCATGGATATCTACCGCTACGGCACCGTCCTGGCCTGGCATACCGGCAACGCTGAATAC
>JAAZHP010000001.1 GCA_012510625.1 Bacillota bacterium | reverse complement strand
CGCAGCTGTCGGAGCAGGGATCCCTTCATCTTTTGCCGGAGGTGCTCAAAGAGGTCCCCCGCGTCCGGGCCGACCTGGGCTACCCGCCCCTGGTAACGCCGAGCAGCCAGATAGTGGGCACGCAGGCAGTGGTCAACGTGCTTTTGGGAGAGCGTTATAAGATGGTCTCTACCGAGCTGAAGAATTACCTGCGAGGCCTCTATGGCCGGCCGCCGGGAGAGGTTAACCCCGAACTTTTGAAAAAGGTGCTGGGAGACGAAAAACCGGTTACCGTCAGGCCCGCCGACCTGATTTCCCCCCAACTCCCCGGTGCCAGGCGGGATATCGAGGAGTATATGACCGGGGAAGAAGACCTTCTTTCCTACGTCCTGTTCCCCAATGTGGCGCTGGACTTTTTCAAGAGGCGCCGCGGGCAGCTTCCACCGCTGCCGCGACGGGAAGGCCTGCCGAAGGCGGAACGGCCATCTTCGAAAGGAGCAGAATTGAGCGGAAAAGATCTTTCCAGTGTTGATCAGAACCTGGTATGGCGGGATAGAGAAAACATTGTCTATCCCGTGTAAGCAGGAGCACGTGACCGCTCATCATGGCTGAAGTTTTCAATTTCTACTCGATAAGCTATAATAACACATATATTATACAGTAACTCTGTGGAGCATTACGGCCGCCGGCGGGGCGGCTATCCGAATTAAGTTACCGGCTGCTAGGCAGCATGGAGGAGGCGACGGTATGAAAAAATATTCCAGCGAAGCAATCCGCAATATGGCCCTGATTTCCCACGGCGGCGCCGGCAAAACCTCTCTTGCCGAGGCTCTTCTGTATACCAGTGGAGCGGTCAACCGCCTCGGGACCATCGAGTCGGGCACAACTACTACCGATTACGATCCCGATGAGATCAAAAGGCAGGTCACGATTAATGTTGGCCTGGCGCCCCTGGAATGGGACGGGATCAAGGTAAATTTACTGGATACGCCCGGTTACTTTGATTTTATTGGAGACCTGCTGGGAGCGCTGCGTGTTTCCGACTGTGCCGCAGTGGTTGTTTGTGCAGTCTCGGGGGTTGAAGTGGGCACCGAGAAGGTCTGGCAATACGCCGAAGACTTCAACTTGCCCCGCCTGGTTCTGATAAACAAGCTGGACCGGGAAAACGCCGATTTTGAGGGTACCCTGGCCCAGCTGCTGGAGCATTTCGGAACCAAGGTGGTTCCCGTTCAGCTGCCCATCGGGAAAGAAGATCAGTATAAAGGAGTAGTCGACCTTATCGAAGAGAAAGCGCTCCTATTTTCCGCCGACGGCAAGAAAATGGAGGAGCAGGAGATCCCTGAAGATTTGCGGGAAAAGGCTGAAGCAATGCGGGAAAAGCTGATCGAAGCGGTGGCGGAGACCGAAGATGAGCTCCTGCTCAAATACCTTGAAGGCGAAGCCCTGGAACCCGAAGAGATCCGGAAGAGCCTGCGCCGCGGTATTCTTGAGGGCAAGATTATACCGGTGCTTTGCGGCGCCGCCACCAAGAACTACGGCAGCGGAGCGCTGCTCGATTTTATCAAAAGCTACATGCCGTCGCCGGTAGACAGCGAGGAGATCGAAGGGATTCTCCCGGAAAGCGGGGAGAAGACGACGCGTAAAGCTTCCCCGGAAGAACCTTTTGCTGCGCTGGTTTTTAAAACCCTGGCCGACCCCTACGTGGGCCGGATCAACTTTTTCCGGGTTTATTCCGGCAGCTTGCGCCCCGATTCGCAGGTGTATAATGTGAACAGGGAGAAAAATGAGCGCATCGGGCAGCTTTTTTCCATGCGGGGCAAGAACCAGCTCCCCATGGAAGAAGTGGTAACCGGCGATATTGCCGCAGTAGCCAAGTTGCAGCATACGGCCACCGGGGATACGCTTTGCGACCGCGGCAACCTTTTCCAATTTATGCCCATAGACTTCCCCGAGCCGGTAATCTCCTTTGCCGTCGAACCGAAAACAAAAGGCGACGAGGAGAAAGTGAGCAGCGGCCTGTCGCGCTTTCTCGAAGAAGATCCTACCTTCCGCCTGGAGCGGCGCGCGGAGACGCGTCAGACGGTTATTTCCGGCCTGGGAGAACTGCACCTGGAGATCATCGTCAGCAGGCTGGCCCAGAAATTCGGGGTGGAGGTTAATCTTTCCACGCCCAAGGTGCCGTATAAAGAGACTATCCGCGGCCAGGCCAGTAGAGTGGAAGGGAAGCATAAAAAACAAACCGGCGGGCGCGGCCAGTACGGCCATGTCTATCTCGATCTGGAGCCGCTGCCGGCCGGGGAAGGGTTTCAGTTCGAAGATAAGATCTTCGGCGGTGTGGTCCCCAAGCAATATGTGCCGGCGGTGGAAAAAGGGATCCGCGAGGCCATGGAAGAAGGAGTTCTCGCCGGATATCCGGTGGTCGGCGTGGGAGTAAAGCTGGTAGACGGCTCTTATCATACGGTGGACTCTTCCGAAATGGCTTTTAAGATTGCCGCGGCTATGGCTTTCCGCAAAGGGATTGAGCAGGCTCAACCGGTGATGCTGGAACCGGTGATGAACGTGGAGATTACTGTTCCTGAAGCCTTCATGGGCGATATCATGGGCGACTTAAACGGCCGCAGGGGGAGAATCCAGGGTGTGGAATCTGCCGGCGGACTGCAGAAAATTCGGGCCCAGGTGCCTATGGCCGAGATGTTTAAATATTCCATTGACCTGCGCTCCATGACCCAGGGGCGGGGCTTCTTTACCATGGCTTTTTCGCACTACGAAGAGGTGCCGCACCAGGTGGCGGAGCAGGTGATCGCCGCGGCGAAGGCGGAAAAAGAAAAAGAGTAAGCGCCGTGCAGATACGAGCAGTTTATGGCCGGGAATCCCCTGTCCAGGGAAAACCTGTCTATGAACTGCTCTCT
>JAAZHP010000294.1 GCA_012510625.1 Bacillota bacterium | reverse complement strand
CTGGTAGAGGCCAGGCAAGCGGCCCTGGCGGAAATGTCGAAGCGGGCTGCCGCTATCGGTGCCAACGCCATTGTCGGCGTGGATCTTGACTACGAGGTGCTGGGCCAGGGAGGCAACATGCTCATGGTGACCGCCTCGGGGACGGCGGTGGTTGTTGAGTGACATGATCCGCCCTCTTATTCTTCATCTATAACTACCAGAGAAATTCCGGCAGGGTCATGTTCAATGTTCACATCCGCGGGGATATAGAGGCAGAGCTCCTGGGCAAATTGAATATCATGATAAAGCCATAAATGGTATTGAATTTCCTCCGCTTCTTTTTCGCTGAACTGACCAACCGTAAAATCTCTGTTAAATCCTTTGAATTTAAACTCGTAATGCCCCGGGCTTTGAATGTGCAGCCTGTTTCCGCTCAAAGTGACTCGATAAGGATTGAGCCGGTGCGTCACGAAGGTGTCTCTGCGGTATTCAACTGCGCTGATTTCATCGGTGCCGGCCGGGGTTCTTATTACGTAGACTTGCAGAAAGGTTTCATCGTCATCTGAAACGGCCTCCAGGCGATCGCCGTAAAAATCAAAGCTCCACCGCCTGTGAATTTCTACACCTTCCAGCTGGTCCAGTTTTCCCTTTAACGCCGCTTCGAGGTATATTTCGCTTTCAGCCATTTTCTCCGGGTCAAAGACCACATCGGCCAGGGCATCTTTGGGCAAGAGATAAAACAGCGCCAGCGACACCAGCAGGATGGCGCCGTAAACGATAAGAGTAGATTTATAAATTCTAAGCTGCATCTCCAACACTCCATTTCACTGTAAAAATGGCGGTCCTCACCGGACCTCTTTTCTGTTTGACAGCAATATGGCGCCGATCCAGAGCAGCGAAGCGCTTAAAATGATCTTCAGAGAAAAGTGGAACGGCGATCTTTCAAATACAAAGAATTCAATTAACCGGGAAAATATCCCGATCTGCTCGTTTGCGGCTTCATAGAAAATAAGGCCCACAATCAAGGCAGGCAAAAGTACAAGCAGGGATCTGTGCAGCTGTACCACTAGGCCGGCAAAATAACCGGCTGCGCTAAAGAGAATGAGGTACAGTACTGCTACCGCCATGCCGGTGACAAGCTCCCCGGGCGTTATCATAAAAAATGACTTCAGGATCTCCCCGCCGCCCCCGGTGTAATAGTGAATATTTCTTAGCAGAATCGAACCAAGCGTGGCTGTAATCCCGCCAAAGAGGCCGGCGGTAACCAGAAAACCGATATTGGCCATGTTGCCGCTGAGCCTGCTGCCAACAAATGAAAAGTCAATATTGCGGTAGAAGGGGAGCGTCAGGATAACTGAGTTGGCCAAAGTACACAAGACTGTAAAAATAAATATGCCTGTTCCCGAATATAGTTTTACCTCTACCAGTATATTGTTCCAGCCGATGCCGCTTGTTCCCGCCATGCCGCCGGCAGAAAAGAGCAAGGCCACGAGCTGGACTATGACCAGAGATACAAAGAAGTTGGCATAAGACTGGAGCTTGAAAACATACTGCTTTTTAACAGCATCCCACAGGCTAGTTTCTGTTAAAGACATCATCGATTCCTCCTCTGCTCCGCGAGGTGAGGTATATGCAGAGATCTTCAGCGGAGACGGGCAGAACTTCCAGGCCTGCCGCGCAGGCCTCCTGCAGCTCCGTTTTGGTAAAGCTGTTGCGCACGGCTGCAAAAATGCTGTTTTTGCCGAACTGCTCCCGCCTGTAAATTTCCTTGCCGGCGGTAAAGCGTTTGACCGTATCTTCCTCGCCTCTCAGCCCCACCGCATACTCGCGAAGCTGGTCTGCCGGCAAATGCAGGCGTTTTTGTCCTTCTCTCAGGAGAAGGACTTCTTCCAGAATGTCTTCGATCTCTTTAAGAAGATGGCTTGAAAATATGATTGTGCGCGGATGCTGCAGGTAGTCCTGCAGCAGCGCCCGGTAAAAATCTTTTCTCACGGCTGCGTCCATCCCGACGGTAGGTTCGTCAAAGATGGTTAAGGCGCAGCGGGCAGAAAGGCCCACAATCATGTTGAAAGTGCTTTTCATCCCCTTGGAAAGGTTTTTGTGCAGCTGGCGGGGATTTAAGGAAAAGTAATCAAAGAGGCGCAGCGCCAGCTGGTGATCCCAGTTTGGGTAAAAGCGGCGCGCGGCGTCGAGTGTTTCAGAGAGATTTAAGGTGGCCGGCAGGGCCATGTTGTCATCGACAAAAAATGTGTTGGCCGATACTTTCAAGTTATTGAAGGGCGGACTGGAAAAAACTTTAATCTCTCCCGCTGTTTTTCTCAGGAAACCGGCTGCGATTTTCAGCAAGGTGGTTTTGCCGGCGCCGTTCGGCCCGACCAAGCCGGTGATGGTATTTTCTTTAATCGAGAAAGACAGATCATGCAAGGCCACTGTTCTTCCGAAACGCTTGCTCAGCCCCCGGCATTCAATCACATTCATGCCCTCTCCTCCTTATTCCGCTTTCGCGCTGCCGTAATCATGGTGATCAACTCGGATTCAGAAATATCCAAAAGATCAGCCTCCTTAACCAGTTCCCGCAAGCGAGCCCGGACCTGTTCGCGTCTTTTCCGGAGAATGATCTCTCCCGCTTCGGGGGAAACAAACATGCCCAGACCCCTTTTTTTGTATAGAATTTTTTCATCAGCCAGTATATTTAAGCCCTTTGCCGCCGTGGCGGGATTGATGTTGAACATTTCAGCCAGTTGGTACTGGGAGTAAATTTTTTCGCCTGCAGTGATATTTCCAGACAGGATTTCCGTCTCCAGCCATTCAGAAAGCTGGAGGTAGATGGGTTTCATTTCACTGCCTGAAAAAATCATTATACTATCGCCCGTCTTTTCTACTAT
>JAAZHP010000293.1 GCA_012510625.1 Bacillota bacterium | reverse complement strand
GCAATCCACCGCCCCGAAATGCAGCAGGGTTTTGTCTTCTATGAAACCTTTTTCAATATTAAATTCTCGCTTGTAGTAAAGGTAATCCGACGGCTTAACCTGCCGTCCCACCCCGGATAGGGGGCATTCAGGGGAAAAGGGGACCACGATTTCACCCTGGTAGCCGCGGAATCCCTCATCCCGGTCATAAATGGCATATTCCCAAATGCCATTTAAGTTTACATAACCATCCCGCGCCAGCTGGGGCCGGGGGTATTCAGGCAGGGGATTGTTCCGGTCCAGTTCACGTCCCCACCTGGTGTAAAGTTGTTCATTGATTGCCGTTACTCTCTCTTCCTGAACGTTCATTTTTACCTCCAGGTTTTATTTGAGATGCGTTCCCGCTTTAATTTATCTTCAACTTTTGACCTAAAAGTGCCTGCAGCCCGGGGCCGGCCTGCCTTCTGATGAGGCCGGATCAAAAAGACGTAAATATTCTTCCTGCCCAGGCAATCAAAACTAGCCGGTAAATATAGAAATTTGCCTGTCTCCTGGGTAATTATAACAATTTTCTGTCATGTGAATCAACCTTATCTGCCGGCTCAATCAGGGGAACTGAGTCTCAAGCAAAAAAATCGCAACAAGGCAAACACAGTATTCTTTTGGCTCTCTTCCGCCGCGGTAGTATTCGTCCTGTTATGGTTTTAAGACGGGCAGGCGCATTCCGGTATAACTGGAGAAATCCCCTTGTTTTCACCGGCCTAATAATATTGCAACATGAAACCTATATTAAATATATTTGCGAATAGAAAATTTCATAGTGAAAGGGCAGGGGCAACTAGACTTGTCAGGGCAACAGGAGAAAGGCTTGAAAATAGCACTCTTCATAATGGGCTAAACAATTGCTTACGAAATTAAAAAATGGCATGATTATTGCAATAATTGTTCTCATATAGTGTTTAAACATCACAGATATAGCAGAAAGGGGGGCGATATTTTAGTTCGGGAAGGAGATGTTTCCAGGAGCCTTCATTTGATTCACAGAACCTGCTATCTGTTGTAGTCGGCGAAGACGCATTAAGCGAGTAACACGCACAAAATTGGATAGGGGGTTGTATTGTGAGAAAGAAATATTTCCTTTTGCTGCTGGCCGGATTATTGCTGGTATCGCTGCTGGCAGGATGTCAGCCGGCGGGCGAAGAGCCGGGCGAAGAGTCCACATATCCTGATAGAAACATTATCGCCGTGGTGGGATTTAGCCCCGGCGGTCCTACAGATGTAATTGCCAGGGGTGTTTTGCCCATTGTCCAGGAAGAGCTGGGCGTAGGTATCGGGATAAACAACATGGCCGGCGCCGCCAGCGCTCCGGCTGCAGAACATGTCCTGGCTCAAAAAAGCGATGGCTACACCATATTCTTTGGCTCCGAAATCATGTCTGTATGGCAGACCATGGGAACAACGAATTTGAGCCCGACGGAAGATTTTATTCCCGTCAAGATTGTCAGCGAGGCCATTCCGGTTTTAGCTGTTCCGCCGGATTCGCCATTTAATAGCGTCGAGGAGCTGATTGCATATGCAAAGGAGCATCCCGGCGAGTTGAGAATCAGCACCGCCGGTCCGGGGACAGTGCCCCACGTTTCCGGATTGTTGCTGCAACAGTACCTGGATGTAGAATTCACCTTCGTTCCCTACCAGGGAGGCAAACCGGCTGTCATTGCCGTAATGAGCAGCGAGGTTGACGCGACCATCGAAATGGTCCAATCAATGGTTTCAGAGTATGAGGGCGGCCAGTTAAATATCCTGGCTTGCTTTACAAATGAACCGATTGATGATGATAGGGTAAAAGATGTACCGCCTATCGGCCAAATTTATCCGGAACTGAGCAAGCACCTGCCCTATGGACCCTACTTCGGCGTATTTGTATCCAAGGACTGCCCGGCCGAAGTCGTGGAAGTGTGGGAAGCAGCCCTGGACAAGGCCATAGCCGACCCGAGGTGGATTGAATATACCGATCAGTTCCTTCTGGTCCGGGTTGATTACAGCGGAGAAGAGGCTATTGACTACCTGAAGAAGTGGACTTCCAGGGCGGCGTGGCTGCTGTATGACTTTGGAGCAGCGGAGAATTCACCCGAGGAATTCGGAATCCCGAGACTGGAAGAGTAGCGGCAAGACCGTGAAACATTAAGAGGCAATGGTTGAGCCTTTAGCAGGCCATGACAGATTAAGAAATCACATCATAAAGGCTCAACCATTGATTTAGTAGCGCTTAGTAGAGGCAGCATTGCTGCAGTTCTTTTCCGTAGAAAAATCGGACAACGGAAGAGGGGAAATGATGAAGCGTGAAAGAAGCCTGCTATTGGCGCCCTACCTGGTTCTTATACCGGTAGTCATAGCCATGTTTTATGCCCTGGCTGAATTTGTGCTCGTATCCAAAATTGAGCTGTTTGATGTTAGATCTCCGCTGATATTTTGTTTCCTGGTCGCCATTTGCCTCCTTTTCTTCATGGCGTGGAGCCTGATTGCTGATTTTAAAGCAATCAGGAAGGGCGGCGGCGCTGAAGGTAAATCTTCTGTTGTGAGCGACGAAGATTTATTAAGAATAATTTTCTTTGTTTTCGGCTTGATCGCCTACGTGCTGCTATTGCCCAGGCTTCACTTTCAAATAACCACAATCATCTTTATGGCCGTGGCTGCATTTGTACTGAATGATTCAGACAAGCTCACCTCCAGGCTGTTGAAATCGCTCATCTCATCGGTAATTCTGGTCCCGGCAGTATATTATATTTTCTACAAAGTATTTGCGGTATTTTTGCCTTAGCAAGGGGGGAGACCGGATGACCTTAATAATGGTCTTGTATGCGATTGTCGGCACTGCGCTGGGATTATTTATGGGAGCCTTGCCCGGTATTACCGTAACCATGACTGCTGTCCTGGTGGTTTCTTTAACCTACGGGTGGCCCATGATGGAGGCCCTGGCTTTCATAGTGGGCGCTTTTTGCGGGGGGGTAACGGGGGGCTGCATTTCTGCCATCGCCTTAAATATACCCGGCACCAGCGCGGCAGTGGCCACGTCGTTTGACGGGTACCCCCTGCTGAAAAGGGGAGAGGCGGATAACGCGTTGAGCATTGGGTTGGCCACAAGCTTCATGGGCGGGCTGATCGGCTTGCTGATCATGCTTGCGGCAGGTCCCGCCATCGGCAGTTTTGCCCTGAAGTTCGGTTCCCAGGAATATTTTCTTATTACCATGTGGGGCTTGACCCTGGTGGCCGTTTTAAGCCGGGGCAATACTGTTAAAGGTCTGGCCGCCGCTTTCTTCGGCCTCTTTGTCGGAATGATCGGCATGGACCCGGTGATGGGCATGTTGAGATTTACTTTTGGGACCGGCATTTTAAAAGGCGGGATCAACTTTGTCGCTGCTATGATCGGCTTATTCGGGATGAAAGAAGTTATCAAGCAGTTGAGCAAAACAGAGAGCTTCAACATTACCGGAACTGTTTACAATATCAAGGGGCTATTGCCCAAACCCCACCTGCTGAAAAAAGTATGGCACACCGTGCTCTGGGGCGGGCCGCTGGGCACCCTCATCGGGCTGCTGCCGGGAACAGGCGGGGATGTGGGCTGTATTGTCGCCTACGGGGTGGCCAAGCAGGTCACAAGAAACCCGAGCCGGCCCTTCGGGGAGGGCGCCTATGAAGGTGTGGCTGCGCCGGAGGTGGCCAACAACGCCGCCATCGGGGGAGCGCTGACTACCATGATGACCCTGGGGATTCCCGGCGACTCTGTCACAGCGGTAATCCTGGGATCCTTTTACCTGCACGGGCTGCTGCCGGGGCCTACATTCATGCTCACTGAAAAACATTACTTTTATGTGATAGTTTGGTGTGTATTGGTCGGGACGATAATGGCCTATGTTTTTGGAATTCTGGGCAGCAATTTAATTTTGAAGGCGATCAACCTGCCCAAATGGCTTTTAGTTCCCTTTATCACCATTCTATGCATCGTCGGTTCTTACGCCATCAGCAACAATCTGTACGATGTCATGATAATGATGGTCTTCGGGATAATCGGTTACCTATTTGAAAAAGGTGGTTTCCCCACAGGCCCTATCGTGCTGGCTGTAATACTGGGGCCGATGATTGAAAGAAATCTCAGGCAGGCATTGGTGCTTACCGGCGGTTTCTTCCCCTTCCTTTCTTCCCTGGTAACCAGGCCCATAAGCATTGTGCTCTTGATTTTGATGGTCGTTTCGTTTGTGCTCCAATCTAAAGTTATGTCTGCTGCAAACAACAGATCAAAGGCCGCATAAGCGGTCTGAGATAGAGAGTCTGAGAATTGTAGGGCCGGGAATGCCGGCCCCTTTTACAATATGATCAGGTTTTTATGGTAATTAATAAATGCATAGGGGGAATTTAAAAAATCTCCCTTTTTCTAAAGGAGATTTATGGGGATTTTATCCTCCCTGCGGTAACTGCAGTTAAGAATTCTTTTAAATCCCCCGGCCTTCCTTTTTTAAAGGGGGGAGCCTGGGAGATAGTTCACTGTACCCAAAATGTGTAGGGGCGGGCTTCCACGCCCGCCCATGATTTCTGACCTCTCACTTCCAACCTCTGATATGCAAGGCATGCCTTGCCCGCCGGTTATTTCCTTTAAACGCGGGATTTTAATCGTTTTCCGTTAAGTTTCCTCATTCATGATGCGGTTTCATGCTCGCCGGCGGGGAGTTGACAGAAAGGGAATTATATGCCTAGAATAGGAACATAATAATTTGTATAGACAGGTGCCATGAATAATAGCAGGGAATTCTATTTAAAGCAGATCACAATTGACAAGAGTTCTGTAATTCCGATCTATTACCAGTTGGCCAAGCAATTTTCGGAAAAAATACGCAGTGGGTCTATCCTCCCCGATGAGGCATTGCCCACAGAATCTGAAATTGCCGCTTATTTCGGGATCAGCCGG
>JAAZHP010000292.1 GCA_012510625.1 Bacillota bacterium | reverse complement strand
GGCGGGCCGCAGGTAATGGCAATGGTGTTTTCGGGCGAGGGGTTGACCTCCATGAGCAGGGAGGGCACAAAGCCGACGTAGTGCGGCCATCCTTCTTCCTCGATATCGATGGAAAGGTGGCAGCACACTCCCTCGCATTTCCCCGCCTCGGCAAATTCGTTCTTAAAACATAGATCCCCCGAGCTGCGAGCGCCGTAGATCATGGTCAGGCCGGCATAATCTTTCATGTTGGCCTTGACGTACTCTACGATGGGGCGCAGGGGGGCCTGGCCGATCCCGCCGCCGATGGTAAGGATCTTCTTCCCCTTCCACTCATCTACCGGGAAGCTGTTCCCGTAGGGGCCGCGCACGGTCATCCGGTCGCCCTTCTCCAACTGGTGCAGCGCCGTGGTAACCTTGCCGGCTTTCATCACCGAGAAGCGCAGGTAGCCTTCCTCCGTCGGCGAGGAGGAGATGGAGATCATGCTCTCGCCCACGCCGAGCACGCCGATCATGGCGCACTGGCCCGGGCGGTGGCTCCAGCTCTCGCGCACGGCCGGGTCTTCAAAGACCACCTTGAATGTTTTAATGCAGCGCTCCCCGCCGGTTTCATACCAGGTATCCTCTATAGTCGCGGTATAGGGAATGTAGGGATTGTCGTGATTTTTCATGGCGCCGCCTTCACCTGCCTTAGAATGTCGATGAGGTCAATATTGACCGGGCAGAGGTTGGAGCACCGCCCGCAGCCGACGCAGGCGATCACCCCAAACTTATCGACAAAATATGAGTATTTGTGGTTAATCCGGTTCCGGGTCCGCTCCCGGCGGGTGGGACGGGGGTTGTGCCCCGAAGTGTGCTTCGTGTATTCCTCAAACATGCACGAATCCCACATCCGGCAGCGCCGCCCCACAGCGCCCTCCAGCTCATCCTGGATGTCGAAACAGTAGCAGGTAGGGCAGAGATAGGTGCAGATACCGCAGCCCAGGCAGGCCGCGGAGACCCTCTGCCAGAGCGGATCCTCCCACAGCCCGGGCAGCGCTTCCGGGATCCCCTCCGGATCCACGCTGCGCCTGATCTTGGACGCGGCCTCCTGCACCAGCTGCTCCTTCTGCTGCAGGGCATCGGCGCCTGCCTCTTCAAGCAGGTCCTTGCACTCCTCGAGAAGCGCTTTGCCCTTGCCGGTCAGCCCCTCCAAGAGGTAGCTCTCTCCCAGGTCCACCATGAGGATGTCGAGCCCTTCCGTGGAAGCCGGCCCTCCCCCCACCGAGGGGCAGAAGCAGTTCAGGCCCGGCTCATTGCAAGCCAAACCGATGAGGGTGGTCAGCTCGCGGCGCTTCAGGTAATAGGGATCTTCGTAATCCCAGCGGAAGAGCTTCTCCACGATGGCCATGGCGCGGGCGTCGCAGGGGCGCACTCCCAGCAGGATGACCGGTTCATCGAGGCCGGGAAACTCCAGGTCTTCCTGCCCCTCTGAAAAGCGGAAGAGCGTCTCCGTCTGGGGGAAAAGCAGCGCCTTGGGGGGAACCGCGGTGTTTTCTGCATCGAGCTGCACTGCATCGCCCTCGCCAACGGGCGCAAACTTCTTAATCCCGCCCTGCAGGGACGGCGCCCAGAGGTTTTTGCCGGAAAGCCTTCCGGTAAACTCCGACCATTTATCTTTATGCAACAGCATTGCTGACATCTTGCTCTCACCCACCTCTACAAAATAAATTCCTCTGGGTCTTCAGGCTTGTAACTGGCCTGGAACGGTTCAGCCTCCGGATCCAGCCCCGGTTCAAACCCGTATTCTTCACGCACCGTATGGGCCAGCTTCCGGTTCAACTTGCCCAGGGGAATACCGGCCGGGCAAACCCGCTCGCACTCGCCGCATTCGATGCAGCGCCCGGCAAGGTGAAAAGCCCGGGCCAGGTGGAAGGCGGTATTCTCGGAAAAGTTAACGGCGCGGTTGACCCAGGTCGGGTCGAGGCGGTCAAGGATGCAATCCTCGCAGTAGCACAGGGGGCAGGCATTCCGGCAGGAATAGCAGCGGATGCATTTTGAGAATTGCTCCTCCCAGTAGGCCCACCGCTCCGGCGTGCTTTTTGCTTCAACTTCAGCCACGCCGCTGTCTTCTGCGGGCGCCCACGGCTGCACCGGCTCTCCGACGGTAACATCGCTGATCAGCGGGTTGGGATGGCGGCAGAGGCGGCACTTTTCCGCCAGCGCCTCCGCCCGGGGCACAACTATTTCCTGCCCGTTATAAAGCAGCAGAAAATCATCCCCCTTCCAGCTTATCTCCACGGGGGCTTCTGTTTCCGGGTATTTTTCCGCAAGCAGCTTCCAGTCGACCATTCCCGGGCAGGGCAGGCCGACTACGACAAGCTGGTCGCGCTTGATGCCCTTTTCCACCAGCAGCTGGTTGACCGCCCGGCTGTCGCAGCCCTTGACCAGCAGGGCCACCTTGCGCTGGTCGGGCTCCTGTCCCCGGGGTACCGGCAGCTTCTCGACCAGGGTAAGATAAGCAGCCAGGTTGGAGATGCAGAGGGGAGAGAAGATCAGCTCTTCCACTCCGGCGGCGTCTTCAACAAAGTAAGGCGCCGCGCGGTAGCCGAAAGTGCCCCGGCGCCAGCCGATAAGATACTTCACATCGTCGCGGGAGACTATCCCGGCGGCAGTTTCGCGTAATTTATTCAGATCCATCAGTTACCCCTCCTCACCAGCCGATTTGCCGGCGCCTGAACTGGTCAAAAGGCCCGGCGGCCCTGGCATCTTCCACTGCTTTTTCGACAACTTCTTTCCACTTGTGACCCTCTGATGCGGAGACCCAGCTCATGTTGAAGCGGCGCGGGTCCACGCCGATAAATTCAAGGAGCTCCTTGAGCAGCTTCAAGCGGCGCCGGGCGTAAAAGTTCCCCTCCATGTAGTGGCAGTCTCCGGGATGGCATCCCGAGATGAGGACCCCGTCAGCGCCCTGCTGCAGGGCGTTAACCACGAAAAGAGGGTTTACCCGGCCGGAGCACATGACCCGGATAATCTTGATATTGGCCGGGTACTGAACCCGGCTGGTCCCGGCCAAGTCTGCGCCGGCGTAGGAGCACCAGTTGCACAGGAATGCAACAATGTTCGGTTCAAATTGCTCGCTCATCTCGTCCCCCCCAATGCCGCAATTTGTGGTAGTATCTGCCGGTCGCGGAAAGACTTCGGCTGGATGGAGTTGGAGAGGCAGCCGGCCGAGCAGGAGCCGCAGCCCTTGCAGAGCGCTTCGTTGACCCGGGCCACCTCCACCATGTGGCCCATCCGGTTTACCGTGACCAGCTCAATGGCGCTGTAGGGGCAGATGGAGACACAGAAGCCGCAGCCGCGGCAGGTAGCCTCGTTCACTTCCGCCACCTGGGCATCGATGGCCACCTTGCCCCGGGCCAGCGGAATTAGGGCCGATGCGGCGGCCCCTTTGGCCTGGGCCACGGTGTCGGGAATATCCTTGGGCCCCTGGCAGCATCCGGCAAGATAAACGCCGTCGGTAGCCGTATCGACAGGGCGCAGCTTGGGGTGCGCCTCCAGGAAGAAGCGGTCCGGCGACTGGGAGAGCCGCAGCAGCTCTATAATCTTGCGGGCGTCGCCGCGGGGCTCCAGTCCTACCGCCAGCACCACCATGTCGACCTCGTCTTCCAGGGGGGTGGCAGTAAGGGTGTCTTCAACTTTGATCACCAGTTTATTCCCCCGCTTGAAGATCTCCGAGGGATTGCCCCGCACGTAGCGGATCCCCTCGCGGCGGACCCGGTCGTAAAATTCTTCAAAGCCCTTCCCGAAAGCGCGCACATCCATGTAGTAAACGCGGACCCGGGCATCGGGTATTTTGTCCTTGACCAGGTGGGCCTGCTTCGCCGTGTACATGCAGCATACGCGGGAGCAGTATTCATTGCCCACGCTCTGGTCGCGGGAGCCGACGCACTGGATGAAGGCGATATCTTTCGGCACAATCTCCTCTTCCCCGTTATGGATGACGATGTTCCCGCCGGTGGGTCCGGAGGCGGAGACCAGCCGCTCCATCTCGAGGCCGGTGATGACGTTGGGATAGCCGGCATAGCCGTACTCGGGCTTCCGCACCGGGTCAAAGACGTCGAATCCTGTCGCCACCAGGATGGCGCCGACCTTGAAAGAGACAATCTCGTCTTTCTGCTCGAAGTCAATGGCCCCGGCCCGGCAGGCATCGACACATTTCGGGCCCTTGCCGCACTTGCCCCGGGTGAGGAAGAGGCACTTCTCCGGGTCAATGGTATACTTTGCCGGGACCGCCTGCGGGAAAGGCAGGTAGATGGCGCCGCGCTTCCCCAGCCCTTCATCAAATTCATTGGGGAAGCGGCCGGCGAGGCGGCATTCCTTGGCGCAATCGCCGCAGCCGGTGCACTTGCTCACATCCACGTAGCGCGCCTTCTTGCGCACCTTGACCTCGAAGTTGCCGATGAAGCCGCCCACCTCCTCCACCTCGGAGTAAGCCAGCAGCTCGATGTTGGGGTGGCTGGCGGCGTCAACCATCTTCGGGGTCAGGATGCAGGCGGAGCAGTCGAGGGTGGGGAAAGTTTTATCCAGCTGCGCCATGCGCCCGCCCACTGAAGGGCTCTTCTCCACCAGGTAAACCTTGAACCCGGCATCGGCGATATCGAGCGCCGCCTGGATGCCGGCAATGCCGGCGCCGATGACCAGGGCAGCGGGTTCGGCATCCACCTCCCGGGAGGTCAGCGGTTCGAGCAGGCGGACCTTGGCCACGGCGGCGGCGACCAGCTTTTTCGCCTTGGCCGTAGCCGCCTCCCGGTCCTCGTGCACCCAGGAGCACTGCTCCCTGATATTGGCCATCTCCAGGTAATAGGGGTTCAGCCCCGCTTCCTGGAGAGCCTTGCGAAAGGTGGGCTCGTGCATGCGCGGCGAGCAGGAAGCAACCACCACCCGGTTCAGCCCTTTTTCCTTGATATCATTCTTGATCAGGAGCTGCCCGGGATCGGAACACATGTACGAATAGTTGCGCGCAATCACAACATTGGGCAAAGCTTGCGCATATTCCGTCACCGCTTCCACATCCACGGTAGCGGCAATATTGATCCCGCAGTGACAGATATAGACGCCCAGTTTCGGTTTTTCCGTCATCTGGTTATTCATCCTCCCACAGAGATTCAGCCATCTTCAGGCAGCGCCGCTATCCTTTCAGCTCCTTCAGTTTTTCGGTCAGCTTGGGCACTACTTTGTGCAGGTCGTCAATGATGGCGTAGTGCGCCACCGCAAAGATGGGCGCATTGGGGTCCTTGTTGATGGCCACGATTGTTTTGGCGCCCTTGATCCCGGCCACATGCTGGAAGGCTCCGGAGATGCCCATGCAGAGATAGAGCTTGGGCTTCACAGTCTTTCCGGAGGTGCCCACCTGGCGGTCGGGAGGCAGCCAGCCGGCATCGCAGGCGGCGCGCGACCCGCAGAGATCGGCCTTCATCACCTGGGCCAGCTCCTCGGCAACCGGCAGGTTCTTATCTTCTTTCAGCCCGCGCCCGATCCCGACCAGGATTTCGGACTGGGTGATATCCACGTCGCCGACTTCTGCCTCGATATATTCCACGAACTTGCGGTAATCAAGGTCTTCCTTGAGCGGCGAATCGATCTTCTCCACTGCTCCCTGGCCTGCCGGTTCGGGGGCCTCAAAGGCGGCCTCACGGACCGTAACCAGGCAGGTATCGGCCGGCTTGAAAGCAATCTGCGCATTGACCTTGCCCGAGTAGATCTGCCTGGTGGCCTTGAGCACGCCGTCTTCTACATCGAGGCCTATAATATCGGCCACAAAGGGCAGCTTTTTCTCCACGGCCAGCGCCGGGGCCAGGTCCACGCCCTGGGCGGTCTGCCCGAGCATGACCAGCTTGGGCTTGTAATCATCGATTACAGCCGAGAGCACTTTCTGATACTTGTCGGAGTTGTAATCAGCAAAGAGGGGGTCGTCGACCACAAGGACTTTCAGCCCGTAGGAGGCAATTTTCTCGGCCATTTTGTCGACGCCGCTGCCGATGAGCAGGACCATTACTTCGCCGCCCAGGGCTCCGGCTACAGAAGGAGCCAGCGCCAGCATCTCAAAAGTGATATCCCTTAACTCTCCCTGGCGGTGTTCCGCCAGCACCAAGACGTTACCCATTAGACCAGACCTCCTTTAACCAGAATCGAAGCCAGCTTCTCAGCCTTCTCGTCGGGGTCGCCCTCAATTATTTCAGCTTTCGATTCCACCTCGGGGATATAGAGCTTCTCCAGGATGATCTGCGAGGCATCGGCATCCACATCCCCGGCGGCAACACCCAGGTCGTCAAGGTTGACTACTTTGAGCTCTTTTTTCTGGGCTTCGCGGATGCCGCGAATGGGGGCGTAGCGGGGTTCGTTGATCCCCGTCTGGATGGTCAAGACTGCGGGGATGGTCAACTCCACCACTTCCATCAGCCCGCCCTCAAGCTCGCGGTGCGCTTTGACCTTGCCGTCTTCGATCTCCACTTTTTTGACATAGGCGGCGTGGGGAACGCCCAGTATTTCAGCCAGGGCCACCCCGGTAACCGCCTGGCCGTAGTCGTTGGCCATGCAGCCGGTAAGCACCAGGTCAAAATCCTGGCCCTTGATCGCCCCGGCAATGACCCGGGCCACCATTAAGGGGTCATGAGCGGCAATGCGCTCGTCTTCGATCCGGATGGCGTTATCGCAGCCTTTGGCCATGGCCATGCGGATCATCACTTCCGATTGCTTCGGCCCGATAGAGACCACGGTGACGCTGCCGCCCTGTTTCTCCTTGATCAGGACAGACTCTTCCACCGCATAGTTGTCGGCATCGTTGATATCAAAGGAGAAACGGCTGCTGTCAACCGCCGTGCCCTCCGGGTTGAGTTTAACCTCCGCTTCCGAAGTATCGGGCACATACTTGATGCAGGTAAATATTTTCATTTAATCCTCCACCTCCTAAGCGGAATTTGTTTTTTCCTGCTCTATGTCCAGCTCACCCAAAAGCTCCATGATTTCAGCCACCCGCATCTCCTCCTCGTATCCCAGCGCTTTCACGGCATCTTCCAGGGTGAGGACGCAGAAGGGGCAGGCTACCGCCACAACATCCGCCCCGAGAGCATGGGCATCTTTAATTCGCGTCTCGGCCAGGCGCTCCTTTTTCGATTCCGATTCCACCCACATTTTCCCGCCCCCGCCTTCACAGCAGAGGCTGCGCTCGCGGGCCCGCTCAAATTCAAGCAGATCCACCCCTTCAACAGCTTTCAGCAGGCGGCGGGGTTCGTCAAAGACGCCGCTCTGCTTTCCGAGGTAGCAGGGGTCATGAAAAACAATCTTTTTGGAGAGGCCGCTTTTGAAAGCCAGCTTGCCCTGCTCCAGCAGCTCGTCCAGCAGCTCCGCATAATGGATCACCGGCTTGTTCAAATCGGGGTAGCGGGTCTTGAAAGTGGTAAAACAATGCGGTGAGAGGGCTACGATCCGTTCGGCCTGGTATGCATTTAAAAGTTCAGTGTTGTCTTCGATAATCATTTCAAAGAGGCCCTCTTCGCCGAGGGTAAAAACTTCGCTGCCGCAGCAAGATTCGTCTTCGCCGAGAAAGGCGTAATCCACACCCGCATTATTGAGAAGGCGAACCATGTTCTGCGCAATGATCTGGACCCGCGGATCGTAGGCAATGGTGCAGCAGACAAAGAAGAGGTTTTCTACCGGCTCATCAGGCTGGGCAATGGGTACATCCAGCCCTTCCATCCAATCGCTGCGGGTTGCTCTCGGTTTTTCCCAGGGATTCCCTTCACGGAAAACAGATTCAAGGGCATCCCGCACCGTGGGCTGGGTTTTGCCGCTTTCGACGACGAGCGAGCGGAGGCCAATGAGCACCTCCAGCGGCTTAAGGCCTTTCGGGCAGCGGACAGCACAGGTATGGCAGGCGGTGCAATCCCAGATCTCCGCCACTCTGGAAAGTTCGTCGAGAAGTTCTTCATTGTAAGCATCGTAGACGAAACGGCGCACATTCAAATTTGTCCGCACCGTCACCGGGCAGCCGCCGGTACAGCGACCGCACTGAATACAACCCAGCAGGTCAAACTTTTCCGTAAAAGTTTGGTTTTCGGTAGTCATCTTCATACCCCGCATCAATGGAATATTTTTCTGCAGGCCGGCAATCGGCCGCAGAAATGAAAATGTTATTAATGGTCTGACCATCAACCCCCTTTTGAACTTTAAGAAAAGATTCTTTAATGTGTCAATACAAACCTACAGTCTTAAGCATTCGACAACCATAATACTAAATCCTGCCGAAAATCAGTATGTTCTAAAATATTTTACATCTGTCAACTATTGATCCGGCGAAGAGTATAAAAAGAGTCCTCACCGGGTAAAATAGCCGTTAACCTAATCAGGAGGTGAATGCCATGGAAGCCTCAAAACTCCGTCCCGCCGAGCTTAATAAAGAAGCGCTGCAGATTCTTCGCGAGGCCGAGGCGTCCATAAACCACTGCATCGGTCAGGAAAGAGATCCCGCCGCAGAGATCTTTTTAATCGCTTTGAACAGCGAAGAGTAAAGATGCCCCGCGCAGCCCAATTGGAAGTTAACAATATCTCAAATTATTGTTAACTTCTAATTTTTATGCCTGACACTAATGCAAAATCTGTTGACTTGTTTACTAAATTGGCTAACCTCCTCCCAAAATGGATTACAATTATGGAGGAAGATTGTATTATTATGAAATTATTTCATGTGAAAAAAAGGTATTCGCAAATTTATGTCGAATAAGCTTATTTACCATCCTTTTTTTGAGGTGAAGATTATTGAAGCAGGAAAATGTTGAACATAGCCTCCATCGAAAAATTGAAATCTTAAGAGAAAAGCTGCACAAACAGGAAGATATCAGCAACGGTGATGCCTTGAGAATAAGCAACGAGCTTGATCTGCTTATCCTCGAAGTGATGAAAAACAGCAAGGCGAAGTATTAATTTCAAGACAGGGTAATTTCCCCGGCTCTATTTCCGTTGATCTCGCCAATATGGAACCCCTTGATATTTCTACTATCTAAACCCGAGAGCAGCGCGCCGGCCTGCTGCCGAGGCACGGCAATTAACAGCCCCCCCGAGGTCTGGGGATCAAAAAGGATAGTTAACCAGTCCGCTTTCTCCTCTTCGGCTCCCAGCCAGTTGATAGCTTTCTCATAAAACCTGAGATTGCGGTAAGCGCCCCCGGGAATGAACCCGCTTTCGGCCATCTCTTTTGCCCGCGGGTAAAGCGGGATCGCTTCCTTCTTTATGGCGGCGCCGGCGCCGCTGGCAATGAGCATTTCATGCAGGTGGCCGAGCAGCCCGAAGCCGGTAATATCTGTAGCGGCTGAGGCTCCTGCTTCAACCATTGCCGCCGCGGCGGCGGCATTCAGGGCTGCCATCCCCTGCAAGGTCTCCGCCGCCTCTGATTCCTTGAGCTGTCCTCCCTTTATGGCGGTGTTAATAATGCCGGTGCCGATGGATTTGGTTAAAAACAGCAAGTCCCCCGGGCGGGCGCCGCCGCTGGTGATCATCCGCTGTGGGTCCACCAGGCCGGTAACGGAGAGGCCGTACTTGGGCTCGGCATCATCGACACTGTGCCCCCCGATGAGAACCGCTCCCGCTTCCCTAATTTTATCAAATCCGCCGCGGAGGATCTCCTCCAGTATTTTCAAGGGCTGCCGCTCTGCAGGGAAGCAGACAAGGTTTAAGGCTGTCAGCGGCTTTGCTCCCATGGCATAGAGATCGCTGAAAGCGTTTGCCGCTGCAATCTGCCCGAAAAGGTAGGGGTCGTCGACAACGGGAGTGAAAAAATCAATAGATTGAACCAGCGCCATCTCGTCAGAGAGGCGGTAAACACCGGCATCGGCATAATGCTGGTCCCGGTTCAGGTAATTGGGATCGTCAATGGAGGGCAAGCGGCACAGAACCTGTGCCAGGGCTCCCGGCCCTATCTTGGCCGCTCACCCGGCGCTCGCGGTCATGGCCGTGAGCCTGATTTCCTCTTTCTTCAATTCAGCACCTCCTCCTGCCCCTGCCCGGAGTTAGTTAACTCGGTGCCTGGCACCGAGTTAACTAATTATAGTTTTAGGGGGACGCGGTGATCGCCCACGCGGCGGGTCAGCTTGAGCTGATCAAAATGCTCCAGCAGCGGCTGCACGATCTTCCGCGAACTGCCGGTAAGATCCCTGAACTGGGCCAGGGTAATGGTTCCGGAAGCGTCAAAATGGCGGCGCAACAGGTCAAGCGCCGCGTCGTAAGCCTCCCGGTGAAAGTAGAGCTCCTCATTTATTTTAACCAGGCGGCCGCAGTTTACCAGGTAGCTGTAATAATCCTCCTGCTGGCGCCCGTCAATTCCCGCCCGGGCCAGCGCCTCTTTGGCCGCCGGAGGTTGGAAACGGGCCGTGGCATAGATTTCGCCCAGGCGATCAAGCTGCGCCTGCTCTTCACCGGAGGGCTGAGGCTCAAAGCCTTCCAGGCTGACCAGGTCTCCCTTCAGGACAATTTGCCCCCGCTCCTGCAGCCGCGCCAAAAAATGGTCATATTCCCGCAGGTTCAGGGCTGCAGGCAGCGCCGCCTTCAATTCCGCCCTGGAAATGCCGGGCAGCAGGGGATGGCGGCGGTGATAATCTTCCAGCCTGCGCAGCAGGCGTCCTTTCCATTCTTCCAAAACCTTCTGCGCAAGATAGCTTTCGCCCAGCTTCACGGCGGCGGCTTTCCGGACCAGCCCCTCCAGGATATCCTTTATCTGTTTCTGCTCCAGGCGTGCCTCCCGGGCCAGGCGGGCCGAATCGGCGATGAGCAGCTGCTCCAGCTTGCGGTAAATAAAAGCCTCGTCCCCTCCCGCTGCCGGCTCCTGCTCCAGCTCTGCCAGGTGAGCAAAAGAATCGCGGCGAAAACGGCGGTGCCGCGAAGGAGCGGGGTCGAGAACCCGGCCTCCCCCGATGGTGGTCATGGGGGAGTAGGACCGGATGATGAAAGGGTCGCCCCGGTCAGCCACCAGGGACTGGCTCAGGCGGCACTGGACGATGGATTTTTCACCCGGCTTGAGCTCCTCGTGCTCGAGCAGCAGCAGCCGCGCCACCACGCGGGCGGTCCCCAGGAAAAGGTGAACGGGATCGAGATTTTTAAGCGGGCGGGGCGCGCCGGGCAAAAGGGTTAGCGAGGCATCAATCAGCTTCGTGGTCCGGTAGTAGCCGGGAGAGGCGATGACGCTGCCCCGCCGGATCTCCCATTTCTCAATACCGGCCAGGTTTAGCGCAACCCGCTGTCCGGCCAGGGCTTTTTCTACGTCGCAGCCATGGACCTGTATATTGCGCACGCGGGCTTCCCGGCCGGGGGGGACAATTTCAACCCTGTCGCCAACCTTCACACCGCCCCGGAAGAGCGTTCCGGTAATCACGGTGCCGAAGCCGGCAATGGTAAAAGAGCGGTCCACCGGCAGCCGCAGCGGCCCCGACGCATCCCGGGGAGGAAGGCCGCGGGTCGCCGATACGATCAGCTCTTTCAGTTCGGCGATTCCTTCGCCGGTAAAGGCGGAGACCTCATGCAGCGGCGCTCCTTCCAGAAAGGTTCCCTTTAGCTCTCCGACAACCTCTTCCCGGACCAGTTCCCGCCATTCCTCGTCCACAAGGTCGATTTTTGTGAGCACCACGATCCCCTTGCGGACGCCCAGGAGCTGCAGTATCTGCAGGTGCTCCCTGGTCTGCGGCATGATCCCCTCGGCGGCATCTATCACCAGCAGAACCAGGTCCATGCCGGCCGCTCCGGCAAGCATGTTGTGGATGAAGCGCTCGTGGCCGGGAACATCGACCACCCCGGCCAGGCCCACGCCGGGAATCTCGAGGGGGGCGAATCCCAGGTCTATGGAGATGCCCCGTTTCTTCTCTTCCTGCAGGCGATCCGTATCCACCCCGGTAAGGGCCTTGATTAAAACAGTTTTACCGTGATCTACATGACCGGCGGTTCCAATGATCAGGTGTTCCAACAAAACCAGAGCCTTTCAATTTATTATTATTAGAGATTCCTTTAGACCGCAGTTACTCCTCTTCCAGGGCTGCAGCCAGGGCTTGCAGAAGCAGTTCGTCCTGTTCCGGCCCGACTGTGCGCAAATCAAACAGCAGCCGCTCCTGCTGCAGCCGCACAATGACAGGCGGGCTGCCGCCGCGAAGGCGCCCGGCCAGTTCCGATGCCTCCTTTCCGGGAACACGCAAGGAAATCAGAACAGTGGGCAGCTCCGCCGTGGGAAGGGCGCCTCCGCCAACCCGGGAGCTTCCCTCCAGCAGCTCCAAATCCACTTCGCTGAAATAATCTCTCAGCCGGGCGGCCAGGGTTTCAGCCCGCTCCCGCAGCCGGGATAGAGACGCCGCCAGCGCCCTCCAGATTGGAATCTCGCGTACCGCTTTCTCTTCATCGAGGTAAAGGCGAAGGGTGGCCTCTAAAGCCGCCACCGTGAGCTTGTCAACACGCAGCGCCCGGGCCAGCTGGTTGCGGCGGATTTTCTCAATAAGCTCGCGCCGCCCCACGATAATCCCCGCTTGCGGGCCTCCGAGCAGCTTGTCACCGCTGAAAGTAACAAGATCCATCCCGGCGGCGATGCTCTCCTGGACCCGCGGTTCGGGGGGAAGCCCAAACCTGGTTGTATCAATGAGCACACCGCTGCCCAGGTCTTCAACGGCCAGCAGGTTATGCGCATGCGCCAGGCCGGCAATTTCTTTGGCGTCAACGGAGGCGGTAAAGCCGACCAGCTGGTAGTTGCTGGTATGAACCTTGAGCAGGGCGGCGGTGTCGGCGGTGATGGCCGCTTCGTAATCGCGCCTATAGGTCTTGTTCGTGGTGCCCACCTCGACGAGGCGGACGCCGCCGGCCGCCATGACCTCGGGAAGGCGAAAAGAGCCGCCGATTTCCACCAACTGCCCCCGCGAAACGATGACTTCTTTGCCGGCCGCACAGCTGTTGAGAAGCAGAAAAACGGCGGCGGCATTGTTGTTCACCACCACCGCCGCTTCAGCTCCGGTCAGTTCACAGAGAAGCCTTTCCAGGTGAGCCTGCCGCGAACCGCGCACGCCCTCTTCCAGGTCCATCTCCAAGTTGCAGTAGCCTTCCATGATTGATGTGACCGCCTGCGCCGCCGCCCGAGCCAGGGGGGCCCGCCCCAGGTTGGTATGCAGGACAATCCCGGTGGCATTGATTACCGGGCGCAGGCGGGGCAGGGCCCGGTTCTGCGCCAGCATCGCCGCCTCCTGAGCCAGTACCGCCGTGGAGAGATCCAGGCCGGCCATGAACCGGCCGCCTTCTCTCTCTGCGGATATTTTCTGCCGGTAGCCCTGCAGGGTTTCCTGGACCGCCGCTAAAACCAGCCGGCGCGGCAAGCGTTCCAGCAGCTCGCCGAGCGCCGGTTCCTTCAGCAGCCGGTCTACCGCCGGCAGTTCGCGCAGGTAAGGATGCAATTCAGTCACAGGCAAACCTCATTTCAGGTGATAATCTCTAGGCAAATTATAGCAGGAAGAAAGGCCGGTTGGCAAACATATCGGAGGTCAGAGGTCGAAGTCGGAGGTCGGATTGTAAATTACAGAATGTAATGTTTTTCCTTTCCGACCTCTGACCTCCGACTTCCAGCCTCCGGTTCGGGCGGCTCATGAGCCGTCCCTACAACTCTAGCCCCAAAAGGCGTAGGGGCGGGCTTCCACGCCCGCCCGCCGGCTCCCCCACCGCCCGGCAGGAAAACAGAAGCAAGAAATTGCCTATGGCCGAGGACAAGCAGTTACAGATACTAAGACCCGGCTGCAGTTGTAGGGCTAAAATCCCCCTAAATCCCCCTTTGGGAAATGGGGACTTTCTGTTACTTTCCATAAGCGCCCCCTTTGGGAACATTGAAAGCCTGCCATTTTCCAATACGGTTTTAGCGGAATATAAGTGGGACGATGGGGATGTCCCTAGTGTCCCAACTCTGGCGGAAAGTGTAGCGCTTTTTATGGTGCTAGGTGAGCAAGCCCTGGCGCATATATTGTTACAGGCAGTTGATCTGCCCATACTTGCGGGATCATGGCCCGTTACAAAGAGGTCAGCTCTATTGGCGGAAGAGGAAAAGCGGGTAACCATTGAATCAACGGCCGTTCCCGCCTGGGTGTTTAAGCCGTGGCGGGAAGACATTCGCGCTTCAAAGAAGACGCCGGCGGCCTTGAGCAACCTGGAAGGCGATCTTAAGGCGCTCATTGCCTCAAGCGGCCTGGAGGCACGGTTCTGCCTTTACGACTACGCTGCGGGAAAGGATATCCTTCTGGAGGCGCACCGTCCCTTCTACCCGGCCAGCATGATTAAAACGCTGCTTTTGCTGGCTGTCCTGGAGCAGACCGAGCGGGGCCGGCTTTCGCTGGACCGCACCCATACCTTGCGGGAGAGCGACAAGTTTGCCGGCCAAACCCCGGTAACGGGGACGGGAATTTTACAGTTTGCCGAAACGGGAAGCTCCTATACCCTTGAAGAGCTGCTCGCCCTGATGATCATCCTCAGCGACAACGTGGCCACGAATATCATCTTTGACCTAGTCGGGGCGGGGGGCTGCGCGGCCACGGCGCAGAGGCTGGGCCTGGAGAAAAGCGCCTTCACCCGGAAAATGTATGATTTGGAATCGGACCTTCCTTCAAACGTGGCCACAGCCTACGAGCTGACCCGCATGCTCATGGCGCTGCATGAGAGAAAAGTGGCGGGCGAAGCTCTCACCCGCAAGGGGATCGCGCTGATGGCGGCAACCGCGGACAAGGGGCGGATCGGCCGCTACATCCGGGAGCAGGCGGTGGTGGCCAACAAGGTGGGCACGGTCACGGGCATCGTCGGCGACATGGCGCTGCTCTACTTCCCGCACCGCCCGCCGGTGGCCCTGGCCGCCGTAGTCATCGATCCGCCCAGCCAGGATCGGGCTGCCGCCCTCATCGGCAGGCTGGCCGAGCTGTCCGTCAAGGCGCTGGCCTGAAGGGGCCGTCGCGCCCCCGGATCGCCTTGCCCGCCTTTTATTCCCCTACGGTATAGCTCTCCCCCTCCCGCGCCATTTCGGCGCCGGCATATAGTTCCTGCGCCTCTTCAAGAGAAATAGCCGGACGCCGCTCGGGATGAAGATGGGTCAGCAGGAGCCTTTTCACGCCTGCGCGGGCCGCCAGGCGGGCCGCTTGCGCGGCTGAAAGGTGGTTTGCCGGAGAGGCGGCCATATCTGCTTCCTGGAAATTGGCTTCGCAGAGGAAGAGATCGGCCCCGGCGGCCAAATCAATCAATCCATCGAAGTATTCTGTATCCCCGGAGTAGACCAGGACGCCTCTTTCTGTCTCCACGCGCATGGCCAGGCAGGGAAGGGCATGGACGGCCTCCATAAACGTAAAATGAAAGGGCCCTATCTGCAGGGACTCTGCGGCGCCTATGGCAACCGGTTCAAAGAGCTCCTTGTAGAGCAGCCTCTGCAACTCAGAAGCGGTTTCCGGGGGCGAGTAGAGCGGCAGCGCCTCCGGGAAGAGTCCTTTCATCCGCGCGTAGTCGAGGGCGTAGCGCATCACCATCAGGTCGGCCGTATGATCGAAGTGCAGGTGCGAAAGCACCACTGCCTCAAGCTCCCAGGGCTTCAGATGCCGCTGCAGGCGGCTCAAAACGCCGCTGCCGCAGTCAATCAAAAGCCTGTAGCCGTCCTCTTCCAGCAGGTAGCCCGAGCAGGCGCCGCCCGCTGCAGGGTAGGGGCCGTAACATCCGAGCACGGTGAGTTTCATATGCAACCTCCTCGATCAAATCGGTAGTGCGCCGCCCTGGCGGCACCTCTTATTCTACGGCGCCTGCTCCTGCCGCTCAGCATGCTGCAGCGCCGCCTCAATGCGCTCCAGGGTCGGCGGGTGGGTATAGAGAGTGGCTTTCAAAAGGGGATGCGGCTGGGCCACGGAGAGATTGCTCAATGACAGCTTCCGGAATAGCGATACAAAAGGCGCCCCGTCACCGGTCAGGCTAAAAGCAGTCCGGTCGGCCTCCCGCTCCCAGTGTCTGGAAAGCGCATTTTCAACAGGAGCGGCTGCGAACGAAAGGAGGGCCAAAAACAGCATCGCCAGCGGCAGGGCCCGGAAGTCGGCATGGAAACCCATCTTCTGCAGAAGCAGATGCAGGACATATAAGGCCAAAAAAGAGGCGGCGGAACCGGTTATGATTCCCAGCACAATATGGCGGTGGCTCCAGTGGCCTATTTCATGGGCGATCACTGCCAAAACCTCCCGGGGAGTAAAGCGCTCCAGCAGGGTATCGTAAATCACGATCCGCTTGCTTCCGCCGAGCCCGCTAAAGTATGCATTGGCCTTATGGGTGCGGCGGCTGGCATCGGCAACGAGCACATACTCCACCTCAATGCCCGCCCGCCCGGCCATGTCGAGGATCTGCTGCTGCATCTCCTCATCATGCAGGGGTTTAAAACGATAGAAAAGAGGATCGATGAGCAGCGGGAAGAGGTAGCTGCTGATTACAAGAAAAAGCGTAAAAACAGCCCAGGCCGGCAGCCACCACTGTTCCGGCCGGCGGGTAATCAGGAAATAGAGCCCGGCCAGGGCGGCGGTGGATAGAAGCAAGCTGATGAGGGCACCCTTGCCGTAATCGGCAAACCAGCCGGCCACCGTCTGGGCGGAAAGGCCGAAGCGGTGCTCAATGGTATAACCGCGGTAAAAGTCGAAAGGCAGGTTCAGCAGCTGCATCAAGAGTAAAAAGGCAAAGATGTAGCCTGCCGCAGTTGCCAGGGGCGGCTGCGGCGCAGTTTGAAAATGGCGCAGCGCAGCGAAGGCAGCGGCGGCGAGAAAAAGCAGGGAAATCGCCTGACGCAGCAGGGAGACGGTCAACCCGGCCCGCTGGTAGGCCGCGGCGCGGCTAAGAAAATGTTCGCTGAAATAACGCCCTCCCGGGTCGTCCCCGGGAGAATAGGCCAGCATCCCGGCGAGAACAAGTATCATGTATACCAGGGCCGCCGCCCCAAGAGCTATCCATATGGCAGTTATATGCACAGATGAGCTTCTCCTCAACATATCACCCGGCATTTCTATTTTAATCATATTGCCCCGGCTGTATTACCCGGCGAATTTACCGCTCAACGAGAATTAATATGCCGGCCGCAACCGCCAGTACGGACATGATTGTGTTCCGGTAAGGGATGGTCAAAGTTAGATAGGGCAAAAGTCCCGTGGCGATTAACCATATTGCCAGGAGGACTCCCCCCAGTCCTTTCCGCTTCATATTCGTCATCCGCTCCTTTAAGAATTTTATTTAATACATATAGAAAATAATTCGCCGGATATGGGCCTGAACCTGCCATTTCAGTCCCATATCCATATTGCGGCGGCGGCAGCAGGCAGTTAGGTGAAAAGAGGCAGGGGTTCAGCATGACAAAAAGCGCTGCCTTTATTAATAAAGGCGTTATCATTGCAATGACGCTGGAAAGAGGTTATTATCAGCACCTTGCTGGCATTCAATTCCTAATGGTTATCGCTGAGATTATCGCTGGGCTCAGAATGATAGAAGTAATTTTTTCCATTCCACTTTGCTTTCAACCCAGCTATAGATCTGCGCCGGGCTGAGCATCTTTCCTTTTACTCCCGGCGAAGCGGTTTCCCAAAAACCAGATTAAAAAGAGAACCAGGCCGTAAACGGCAATGATGGCGGTGGCGATCAAGAGATAGCGCAGCGGCATTCCGGCAACGAAACCGTACAGAGGAAAATTCAGCATTAGAAGCAAGGGAAAGCCAACCAGCAGCGAAAGCCCTCCGGCACAGGCCAGCTCTTCAGCCACGGGAGTATCCAGCTCCGGGTCCACCATGCGAAGCAGGGCCAGGCCCGATGCAATGGTCCCGGTAAGAAAACCGAAAACGGCCGCATTTCTGGCCAGGTGATGGCCGGTGTACATCCTGCGAGAGGCAAAATGGAGAAATATCGCCATCGCCGCACCACTGATGAGCGAGAGTATGACTACTTCGGGCCAGTAGTCCTCGTAAATAAATAGGGGGACCGCCGCAATGGCAGCGGTAATCATGTAGTCAACCATGGCCCCGGAGATTCTTTTCATGGTTCCGCTGTCAAAAAGGTAACCGGCTCCAAGCCAGTCAATGATTATGCGCCCCAGGCGGCCCAGCAAAAGTCCGAATATAAAGTTATAACTCCAGAGAAGCCCTCCCACAAGCTTCCCCGATTCTCCGAACCCTCCCAACCAGCTTGAAATCTGGCTCATGAAAAAGAAAACAAGGAGGTAAAGTAAACCAACCAGGGCCAGGTGCAGGGCCAGTGATTCGACCGCTTCAGGAGCAGTGGTGATAAAAGAGCCGGCCTGCTTTTCGCTTTCCCGGGGAATAATCCCCTGGCGGGCCTCAATGCCGGGAAAAGCTTCTTTTTCTCTCTGCCTCTTCCGGCTCCAGAGAACGAGGCTCACTCCTCCCAGGTAAGCCCAGATAAGCCCCATCACGCCGAAGGAGAAACCGGCATAACCTCCCCCTGTAAAACCGGCCTGCTCCCATTGCAAACCCATACTCCAAGCAGTAAGGTGATCAAAACCGAAGCCAAGCATCGGCAGCATAGAAAATGAAGGGAAAAATTTAGGGAATAAGGCCCCCACCCAGATTGAAGTAAAGATGCATCCGATCAAGGCCAGGAGGGCATAGCCCTGGCTTATAATCATAGTCGTGGTAAAAATTGCCCGGCCTTTCCCGACGCGGGGTTCTTTCAGGCCGATGAGAATAAAAATCCCGGTTAAAAGGTGATAAACGGTTATCTCCAATTGATCGGGGGAGATCTTCATAATTCCGAAGAGCCTGCTGCATAAAAGCACAATCAGTCCGGCAACAATCGCATTGGGGATCATCAAACGCTGCATAAATAAAAACTGCTTCCTGAGAAATGCGGCCAGCAATAAAGCGGCGCTAATGTAAGCAAAGAGGAGAACAAAATCCCATCCGTTGACTGCCATAACCAACAGGTCACCTCATCTTTTAAACTTATTTACTTCCACCCTCAAAGTGAACCGTGACGATGTAAAGCCCGTTTTTCAAAGTGACCGGATAGCTCACTTTATTTACGTTCAGATTGATCGTTCCCCGGGGAACGGCGAAGTAAACCCAGGTGTCAGCCGAAGCATGCTCGTGCAACTGCATCGTTACACTTCGTTCGCGGATGATTAATTTTTCGATCTGAGCGCCGGGGTAGATATGCCCGGTAGCGCCCACCAGGTAGGGTCTTTCCTTCCGGGGTTCAATTTTATAAAAACAGGTGGTCTCATATGCCCCCAAATTCACAGTTGTCTCCGGTCGAATCACAAAGTAATCGGGGTGGAAATAGGGGCCGCCGCTCATGGAGACCGCCCGGTTTCGGGCAGTCAAATTGGCCAGGGCCAGGTATTTCCTGCGCCTGGCCGTAAATTCAATCCGCCAAAGACCATTTTGGTTCTCAAGGCTCTCGATGGTGCAATCCATACCCGGAAAGCCGCTGCGAAGCAGCTGCAGCTGCTCTGGGGTATATTCGGAGGGATCGTCTGAGAAAAAGATGAGCCCTCCGAGAAGCTGGTTCAGGAAAAAGAGGGAACTCCGCTGCCGGCCGGTAAGGCGATTTAGGTTTACACCGGGGCTGCCGTCGCGCAGGATAAAGACATCGGGATCATTGCGAAATACCAGCCGGTCGAGATGATGCCGCCCGATAGTAGATTTAAGCGAGTTGCCCGTAGAGATGCGCTCCCGGTAAGAGAAACCCTTCAGGGGCAGATCCCAGAACGGGCCCACATCGCTGCCAATGCGGCAGTAATCTACCCGACCCATGGCCGGCCCCAGGGGGACGCCGCAGCCGAGGAGCTTGCTCCCCTTTGTCCGCGCCCGGATAAACTCCATGGCCTCGATCATCACCGCGCTTCTCGGTTTCCCCAGCCGGGGCAGCAGGGCAACGGCGTAGAGAAAATCAAGTTTTAGCAGCCGGTAGCCCCATTCTTGCTGAACCTTTTCCAGGACGCGATCCAGGTAATCCTGAAAGCCGGGAGCGTAGAAGTCAAGGGCATAAAACCAGCCGCTCCAGTTGGGATTATAGCCTGCTTTGACCGGCCGGCCCCGGCTGTCTTTAAGCAGCCACTCCGGATTGTCCTGGTAAATTTTTGAGCGCCGGTCGCAGATGAACGGCGCCAGCCAGAGCCCCGGTTGGAAACCGCAATCACTGATGGCAGCGGCAGCTTTAGCCATCCCGGAGGGAAATTTATCATTGCACTGCAGCCAATCACCAAGGCCGCTCTGCCAACCGTCGTCAATCTGAAAGTAGTCAAGAGGCAGCTTGCAGCGTGAGAGTCCCTTTAAAACATGCCTGATATCTTCTTCAGTAATGCGGGTGTAGTAATTGTACCAGCTGCACCAGCCCGTTACCCGGGGCGAGTGAGTGCGGGGCATCCCCATCTCGCCAAAATACTCCTCCAGCACCTCCCGCAGCTTGCCCCGCCCGATGTAAAGGCGCAGCAGAGGGTAGCTTCCCGGTGAAAGCGCCCCCTGGCAGTCGCGTAAAACAACCAGGCGATCGCGGTTGTAATCATAGTCGAAAAGAGTATAGCCTCCCCTTTCGTCGAGAGAGCCGATGACCATGGCTTCCCCGTTTTCAAGCGCAAAGTAGGTGTAAGTCCACGAATGGAAGCGGCCGCGCCGCCCTGGATAGCGGTAAAATCGGTAATCGCCATAGGGAGCCAGAACGAAATAGGCCGGCTTGAATAAAGGAGGAATCCGCTCATCGCGGCTCATTTCTCCACTCCCGCTCCAGGATTGGAACCCGTTCACCATCATCCGCGAGCTGTTCTGCAGCCGGGGTTCCAGCTCCAGCTTGAAATGCTGCAGTTCTATAGGCTCGGAATGCTTAAGATCAACAAAAAATTTCCGGCCATACTTCAGGCCCTGGTCATCGCTCTCAATAGCTGATGCAAGTCCGGCAGATGAATCTTTAAAGTGGTAAGTATACTTGTGATTTTTGTAAACATAAGCCAGTTCGCCGTGGGAAAACATAGCCTCTTTCCTCCCTGCCGCTAGTCTTAATGAAAGAAGATTAGAAAAATGAATTCAAAAGAGTTAGTTCTCCCTAAACTGGTAAATTCCTGCACTTGCCCTATGCCGCGCGGAAATAATTGACATGGATTTGGCTATCTTCATTCTTCCTGCAATTGCAAACCCTTTTTGTTCTAATGTTGACAAGTTTATTGTGGAATTATAAGATTATTTTTGGAAAATTATTTGACATTTTATTTAAGGGGAGATCGGGGCATGGACTCACATCACTGGCTAAAAAACTATCCGGCACAATGGAAACTCGATTACCCGAGGATTTCAAACTATCACTATTTGAAGCAAAAAGTCGCTTTAAACCTTGAACAAACCGCACTGATTTACAATAACGAGCAAATTTCGTTCCATGATTTAATAATCAATATCGATCGAACCGCGGCAGCCCTTTCCGCTATGGGTTTAAGAAAAGGTGATCGGGTCGCCCTGCTGTCACCTTTGTGCCCGGCTTACGTTTACACTTATTATGCCGCCATGCGCCAGGGCTTGATCCTGGTTTCATTCCAGCCTCCAGTACCGGCCAAGGTATTGAGCTTTATCATCAGGGACACCAAAACAAAACTCCTCATCGTAGCCGATGTCATGATGAAGGATGTTGAAGAGGCGATGCTGGAGCAGGATGTTGATCTGATGATCATTCCTTTTTCAGGCCAGGAAATTGACGGAGGATTTAAGATCTTTGACGAGATAGTGGCACAATATGAACCCAACCCTCCCGATGTACCCATCGAACCGGAAGAAGATCTTGCCCTGATCAAGTACACCAGCGGGACAACCGGTTTCCCAAAAGGATGCATGCTTACCCATTACAACCTTGTTTCCAACGCAAAAATGACCGAGGAAATGCTGCGTGAATGGGTCGAAAGGGAAGGCGACAACGAAATCTTATCCATCTGCATGGATCCCTTTTCCCTTAATGTCTGCCTCACTCTCCCGGCCGGCATGATCCTGGTTCCATACATTGATCTTAATTTGATCCTGGAAGTAATCCGTGATTATAAACCGGCCCTGTTCCCGGGTGTACCCGATATTTACATGGCGCTGATGTACTATCCCGAAGCCGAAAAATATAACTTGAACTCAATCAAGGTCTGCATCAGCGCCGATTCGCCGATGCCCCCGGAGGCGCTCGAACATTTCGAAGAGAAAACCGGCTGCAGTATTTTGGAGGCCTACGGGCTGGCTGAAGCATCCCCGATTACCCATATCAACCCCTTTATTGGCGTGCGCAAAACCGGCAGCATCGGCGTGCCCTATCCCAATACCGAATGTAAAATTGTCGACCTCGACACCGGAGAGCGCGAGCTTCCGCCCGGTGAAGCGGGAGAGTTGATCGTCAAGGGGCCCCAGATCATGAAAGGTTACTGGAACCTGCCCAATGAAACCATTCGCATCCTTCGAAACGGCTGGCTTTATACCGGAGATATAGCCTGGATGGATGAAGACGGCTACTTTTATATTGTCGATCGCAAAAAAAACATAATCAACTACGCCGGGAACAAGATCTTCGCCCGGGAAATTGAAAATACAATTCTTGAACACCCCAAGGTTGCCGAGGCGGCCTGTATCGGGGTCACGGAAAAACATTTCGGGGAAGTAGTAAAAGCTTTCGTAGTCCTTCATAATGAAGCCGAGCTGACGCCGGAAGAGATTATCGAATTCTGCCGCGAGCGGCTGGTGAAATATAAAGTACCCCGCCAGGTTGAACTGCGGCGCAGTCTGCCCAAAAATATGGCCGGCAAGATTTTGCGCCAGGAGTTGATTGTAGAAGAACAGCGCCGGCGGCTGCTTGACCATTAGTTTTCGGCAGCCGGAGAATGGAGACCGGCTATTTTCTCACACTAGCTTCGGCCTAGCCCCTAAGCCTGGGGTAGGCGTGGACCATTTATTAAAAAGATCCTGCCGGAAGTTATTCTTCAAGTCCTCTTCAATGCTTCAAAGGGCCTTTCCCTCCTGATGTATTTCCAAATTTTATTTTATTGAAGGTATTATGAAAATTTTGCAGAATTAAATCATGTCAACCGTTATTTTGTTTTTTTGGAGGAGGTCACTGCATGGAGCGCCCCTGGCTTAAAAATTACCCGGCCCGGTGGGATCTCGATTATCCGAGAGTTTCGCTATATCACTATTTAAAAGAAACGGCTGACCGCTATCCCGAGCGGACTGCGCTAATTTTTATCGGGGACCGGGTGACCTACCGGGAAATGATGGAGAATATTGACCGCACGGCGGCAGCCTTTGCCGCAATGGGGTTAAAAAAAGGAGACCGGGTCGCCCTGATGCTCCCCAACTGCTTCGCTTATGTTTATAGTTACTTCGCCGCCATGCGGCTGGGCTTGGTGGTGGTCCAGGTCAACCCTCTCTTGACCGCCAGGGAACTGAGCTTTATTGTAAGAGATTCCAAGACAAGCGCGCTTATTGTCGTCGACGCTATGTTCCCAGTGGTGGAGCAGGCCATGCTGGATCAGGATATTAAAAATTTAATCGTCGTGCCCCTGACCGGGGAGAAGATTGCCCCCGGAGCGAGGCTCTTCGACGAAATTCTGGAGCAGCATGAACCCAACCCTCCCGATGTGTCAATAAATCCTGAGGAAGACCTGGCCGTGCTCCAATATACCGGAGGCACCACCGGCTTCCCCAAAGGAGCCATGCTGACTCATTACAATCTTGTCGCCAACACGGAGATGACCATGGAGATGCTGCGGGAATGGAAAAAGAAGTTCGACGAAAATGAAGAACTTCTCAGTATGGGGCTGCTGCCTTTCTTTCATTCTTATGGAATGACCTGCTGCCTGAACACAGGGTTGAACATTCCGGCCGGCATTATCCTCGTGCCCCAGTTTAACGCCGATTTAATTCTTTTTCTGATTAAGCAGTATAAACCGGTTTTATTCCCCGGAGTGCCGAGCGCCTTTATCGCCCTGATGAACCACCCCGAAATGCAAAATTACGGCCTTGATTCGATCGATGTCTGCATTAGCGGCGCCGCACCCATGCCGGTGGAGGTCATCGAACAGTTTGAGCATAAGACCGGCTCCAGTATACTGGAAGGGTATGGGCTTTCAGAAGCATCGCCGATCACGCACAGCAACCCCTTTATTGGCGTGCGTAAACCCGGCAGCATCGGGATGCCTTTACCCAACACTGACTGTAAAATCGTTGACCCCGACACGGGAGAAAGGGAGATGCCCGCCGGCATGGAAGGAGAGCTGATCATCAAGGGCCCCCAGGTAATGAAAGGCTACTGGAACCGTCCGGATGAAACTGCCCGGACCCTGCGGAAGGGCTGGCTTTATACCGGCGATATCGCCCGGATGGATGAAGACGGCTATTTCTATATCGTTGATCGTAAAAAAGATATGATTATTTACGGCGGATACAAGATCTACCCCCGCGAAGTGGAAGAGGTGCTTTACGAGCACCCCAAAGTGGCCGAAGCGATCTGCATCGGCATACCGGATAAGTTTTTCGGTGAAGTGGTCAAGGCTTTTGTGGTGCTTAAAGAAGGAGCAGAGGCCACTCCGGAAGAGATCATTGATTTCTGCCGGGCCAGGCTGGTAAAGTACAAAGTGCCCCGCCAGGTGGAATTCCGAACTGATCTGCCCAAATCAATGGTCGGCAAGATCCTGCGCAAGGATCTCTCCATCGAGGAGCAGCGCCGCCGCCGGATGGAGCTGCTGGCGGATCAATGACCCGCAGCCGGCATTAAGCTCATACCGCCGGGCTCCACGGCTATTTGGTAATATGCTATGTAAAACCTCCCCTGGAGCTTTTTAAGGGATAGCACCTTGTTGTCACCTGCAGCAGCCCGGTTTGGAGATCCTTCGCTTCGCTCAG
>JAAZHP010000052.1 GCA_012510625.1 Bacillota bacterium | reverse complement strand
GTGAACTTTATGAAATGCGTGGCGGCGGGGGATGTGGAAGTAGCGGCGTCATTCCTGCTGGACAAAGAAGGCGGCGAAGCAGAGCTTGCTTCATTTATCGCTCTCTTCCAGGATCCCCATTCCGGTTTTACCTTTAGAGATGCCGGCCGGGGCCGTCCCACGGATCTTTTCAGCGCTGCAGCGTTGATTTATTTTACAGTTGACAGCTCGCTGCACACGGCGCCGCTGCAGCTGGTTCGCCGGGGGCAGGACTGGTTAATAGGAACTTTACCTGAAATAAAAATTATGGACGGCGCCCTGGTTGAAAAAACGGGATTATCCACGGTGCAGCTTTTCTGGCAAAATGAAAGGATGGAGCTGCCGGTTCCGGCCGGTTTGACCGTGGAGGAGGGGGCGGTGGCCCGGGTGCAGCTATTTGGAGATGCGGCTGTAATTGAACCGCTGGAAGAGATGAGCCTTTCCCGGCTGCTGCGCCTTAGCGAGACTGAATGTGAAGGGGAGCATGAAGGCAATATACCCCTGGAGCCGCCTCTATCGGTTTACCTCGTTGAAACGGAGCCTGTTTACCGGGCGGAGCAGGGTTCGCCGCAGGATCTTGTTGCCGGTATGAGCGATCTTGCGCTTTACCTGTCAGGAGGAAAAGTCGCGGCGGCCAAGCTGGAGAAAGGAGCGTACTTGCCGCGGACAATCCGGGTGCTGCTCAGGCAGAACCTGCACCAGCTTTCCGAGGAGTCGCTTTTTCACCGGCAGATCCGCCTGAACAGCAAGCATTACTATACCCTCGAAGATAAACGCAGCGGCGCTCTCTTCGCCTTTGAACCGGGCCAGAGCGTGCTGGTTGAACCTTCCGGGGAATTGATTAAAGTTACCCCGGAGGGGCTGGACAGCATTGAATTTGAGCATCGCATCTTTATTTACGCCCAGCATAACGGTACCATGATCATCGAAAACCTGGCTAGAGACGGCTGGCCCGGCGGGAACCCGGCATATCGCGGTGTTCTGGAAATTGCCAATCATGATGGAAGACTGGTTGTAATAAATGAGCCGTCTCTGGAAGAATACCTCTACACCGTTGTGCCCGGTGAAATGCCTGCCGCTTTCGGGCCGGAAGCGCTCAAAGCCCAGGCGGTGGCCGCCCGTTCGTATGCCTATTGCTCCATTTTCAGCGGCGGTTACAGCCGCTACGGGGCGCACGTGGACGACAGCGTCATGTCTCAGGTTTACAACAATTATCCGGAAGTGCCTGTTGCTACGGAAGCAGTCGAGGATACCGCGGGCATGGTTCTTTTCTACGGGGATCAGGCGGCCGATGCCCGCTTTTTCTCCAGCTCCTGCGGCTGCACCGCCAACTACCACGAGGTCTGGCATGACCCGGCGACCGGTTCTTTTCCCGCCGCGCCGCTGCCTTACCTGAAAGCGCTTTCCCAGGTTCCCGGTGAAACTTTTAATTTGCAGGATGAAGATGAGATGAAGCTCTTTCTGCAGCGCTCTGATTGGCCGGCCTACGACGCCGCATCTCCGTATTTTCGCTGGGAGGTGGAGATGAGCGGAGAGCAGCTTACCGCCGCCATCAACCATAATCTGGCACAGCGCTACCGGGAGCAGCCGGAATATATTCTGACCCGGGAAGGCGGGCAATTCCTTTCCCTCGATATTCCGCGCAACCCCTTAGGCAGGCTCTTGGATATCCGGGTGCTGCAGCGGGGCGAGGGAGGCAATATTATGATCCTGGAAATAGAGGGAGCCAACGGCGCTTACCGGATTATGAAAGAATATAATATTCGTGCCGTGCTGCGCCCGGCAAATTACCTTCCTGAAGCTTCACCGGTGGTACTCCACTGCCATGACGGCACCCGGGTGTCCGACTGCTTGATTCTCCCCAGCGCTTTTGCAACTTTCAACTTGGAGCGGGATGAGTCGGGCGAGATAACGCGGGTGCTTATAAGGGGCGGGGGCAGCGGTCACGGGGTGGGAATGAGCCAGTACGGGGCCAGGGGAATGGCTGAACAGGGTTGCGATTTCAAGGAGATCTTGCAGCACTATTACCCCGGCACCGAAATGCGCCGGATCGACACACCCTAGAGAGCCGGCATACCGGGATGACGGCGCATAATTCCAGCCCTCAAATTTTATGTTCACTTATTGTGGACTTTGTGAATAACCGCCCTGGATTTATATTTAAACTGCTTTCAGGTTGTGCATAACCCTGTGGATATTGTGAATTACTATTTGTGGAATTTCCGGAGGCTCGCGGCCTGCAAGGGGGCGGCCGCTTTTGGCAGGATTATCTTGTCGACATAAGTTCTTAACGAAATCTGTTTTTGTAAATTCGATAAGGCGGTTTTCCTGGAACCGGTTTATAATTTACAAGCGGGGGAGGTGAATACATGAGCCGGAGATGCATTGTCCCATTACTGTTGCTGATATCCGCGCTTCTGACTTTATTGACAGGCTGTGGCCCCTGATAAGGGGGGCGGGAGTTGTCAACTCCCTTTATTTTTTCTCCCCCGGCTCTTGTTGGATCCGGAGGAGATCTTTTAGGGAGAGGGGCGATTTTATTTAAAGTAGAGATTGTGCCACAGTAAAAAGATGGCCGCGGTCCAGAGCTTCCGGGCATAG
>JAAZHP010000291.1 GCA_012510625.1 Bacillota bacterium | reverse complement strand
CCCACCTGGAGGATGAGCTCTCCAGCAGTCTGAACCCGGGCATCGATTTTTGCCACCTGCTCCCCGTTTACCCTTACCCCGCCCTGCCGGATCAAACGGCGAGCCTCACTTTTGCTGGAGGCAAGTTCCGTTCTCACCAGCAAAGATACCAGGTCCGGTGAAGAAGCGGCGCCGATCCTGAACAGGGGCATATCCGCAGGCAATTCTCCTCTCTGAAAGACCTGCTTGAAGTTCTCTTCGGCCCGGGCTGCAGCAGCGGGCCCGTGGTAAAGCCCCACAATCTCCCGGGCCAGTCTCATCTTTGCGTCCCGCGGGTGGAGGCGGTTGTTGCGCAAATCATCAACGATTCGCCCGGCTTCGGCAGGGGGAAGCGCAGTGCCCAGATAAAAATAGTCGGGCATAATCTCGTCGGGTATGGACATCACTTTTCCGTAAATCTCCTCCGGCGGTTCATTTATCCCAATGTAGTTGCCCAAGCTTTTGCTCATCTTTTGCACGCCGTCTGTTCCGACCAGGATGGGCATAGTCAGGGCTACCTGCGGCTCCTGCCCAAATTCCTTTTGAAGATGCCGCCCCATTAACAGATTGAATTTTTGCTCTGTAGCCCCAAACTCAATATCCGCTTTCACCGCGATAGAGTCGTAACCCTGCATCAAGGGATAAAAGAACTCATGGATGCTAATGGGCAGATTTCCGCGAAAGCGGTTGGCAAAATCTTCCCTCTCCAGCATCCGGGCTACCGTGTAGGTGGAAGCAATCTGCAGTATATCGCTGAAATTCAGCTTACCAAGCCACTTGCTGTTGAAAAGAAGCTCCGTCTTTTCCCGATCCAGAATTTTATATATCTGTTCCTGGTAGGTACGGGCGTTGGCAAGTACCTCTTCTTCGGAAAGCTGCGGGCGCGTATCAGAGCGATTGGTGGGATCGCCGATTCGGCCGGTGAAATCGCCCAGGATAATAATCACATGGTGCCCCATCTCCTGGAAGGCTTTCAGCTTGCGCAGCACTACGGCATGGCCCAGATGAATGTCCGGCGCTGAAGGATCGATACCCAGCTTGCAGCGCAGCGGTCTTTTTTCCGCGAAGCTGCGCCGCAGTTTATCCACCAGTTCGTCCTCAGTGATAATTTCAGCTACATTCTCCTTGATCCGCGCCAACTGCTCTTCTACCGGAAGCATATCCATACCAACTACCTCCTAACAGCTTCTCCTCCCTATTTTATACCATTTTAATTAATTAGTTAACTCGGTGCCTGGCACCGGGTTAACTAATTCAGGTCTATTTTCATTCCGTCAGTAGCGGCGATTACCTGGACCCCGGTTTCCTCTGTCAAGCGCCGGGCCAGGTGATAAGGCTTATGGTTAAGCATGGTCATCCCGAAATGGGTCATCACCGCCAAACGCGGCTTAATTGAACTAATCAATATCCGGGCGCTTTCCAGGTCAAGATGCTGGATCTCTTTGACCGGCGGGCGTTCAAAAAAGACCACGTTAAGAATGAGGATGTCGCTTTGCGCATAGTGTTCGGCCAATTCCGGGAAGTATGCGGTGTCGCTAATGAATGAAACCCGTCCTTGAGGCAGTTGAAAGACCAGGCCGTAAGTTTCGACGGAATGGCGGTGCCGCACCGGCACAAAAAAATCAAATGAGCCAAGCCGGTAGAGCCGGCCTTCCCGGAGAAGTTCCAGCCTCTCCGCAGATCGGCGCGCATGGCGAAAGACAACCGGCTCCTCGCCTTCGACGGCGTCAGCCGGAGCAAAAAGCGCCCCCCGGTGAATGAAGGTTCCCCTGGTCATAGCCTCGATCATTACATTGATATCGGTGGAGTGATCCAGGTGGCGATGGGTCAAGATGATAACATCGAGTTTTTCAGGATCCAGCTTGGGCCTGCTGGCAAAGCAGCGGAGGAGCGTTCCGGGGCCCGGATCGATGAGAATATTCAACCCCTGCAGGCGGCACCAGGTCCCCGCCGAAAAGCGGAGCTG
>JAAZHP010000051.1 GCA_012510625.1 Bacillota bacterium | reverse complement strand
GGTATCAAAATGTGGAACAGCTTTTGACGCCAAAGATAAGAGAAAATTATTTGTTCTAGCCCTCTATACCATTTCCCGCTTATCATTTATACATGCAAGGACTTGATTTTGCAAAATAGAGGAAAGATGCCGGGATCTGGCGAAATTAATTCAGGCCGGTTATATATGTTCATGATCATCACTGGCCGTACAGACAGTGGGTAAAAATGAGGGAGGGCTAAAAGTGAAAGAAGTAGTCGTTGTCAGCGCCGTGAGGACTGCAGTGGGCACTTTTGGTGGCTCTTTACGGGATGTTCCGGCAGTAGATTTGGGCTGCATCGCTATCAAATCAGCATTAGAAAGAGCCGGCCTTGACCCCGGAGAAGTGGACGAGGTCCTGATGGGGTGTGTTCTTCAGGGCGGATTAGGTCAGAATGTCTCCCGGCAGGCGGCGATTAAAGCCGGCATTCCTGCAGAGGTTCCTGCTGCCACTATTAACAAGGTTTGCGGCTCAGGTCTGAAAGCCATTACTGCGGCTGCCACGGCGATCCGTGCGGGGGAAGCCGATGTGATCGTAGCCGGCGGGACAGAGAACATGAGTGCCGCTGCCTATGCCGTGCAGGGAGCGCGCTGGGGGCTGCGAATGGGCGATGCCAAAACTGTTGACCTGATGATCAAAGATGGTTTATGGTGCGCTTTTGGGAATTACCATATGGGAATTACCGCTGAAAATATTGCCGAAAGATTTGGTATTACCCGGGAAATGCAAGATGAATTTTCCCTGAAAAGCCAGGAAAGGGCCCGCGCCGCCATCGAGAGCGGGCGCTTCAAGGATGAGATTGTCCCCGTAGCCGTGCCGCAGCGGAAAGGCGACCCCAAAATATTTGAAGTGGATGAGCACCCGCGGGAAACCTCTCTCGAAGCTCTGGCCAGGTTGCGCCCTGCCTTTAAAAAAGACGGCACCGTTACTGCGGGGAATGCCTCCGGGATCAATGACAGCGCTGCCGCTGTTGTGGTCATGAGCCTGGACAAGGCCAGAGAAAAGGGCATTGAACCGCTGGCTTTCATCCGCAGCTATGCTTCTGCAGGCGTAGATCCGGCGATCATGGGGACCGGACCTGTGCCGGCATCCCGCAAAGCTTTGCAAAAGGCCGGATGGACAGTCGGGGATCTCGATCTTGTTGAAGCCAATGAAGCTTTTGCCGTTCAGTCTCTTTATGTTTTAAGGGAGATGGATTTTGATCCGGATAAGGTTAATGTTAATGGCGGCGCCATTGCCCTGGGCCATCCCATCGGCGCCAGCGGCACCCGTATATTCGTGACGCTGCTTTATGAAATGAAGAGGCGGGGCGCTCACCGCGGACTGGCCACCCTCTGCATCGGTGGCGGCCAGGGAATCGCCTGCACCCTGGAAATGCCCTAATATCAGAAATCAGAATCCGGAAGACAGAAGCAAGATATCGCCATTAATAAATGGGGGTGAGCCTCGCCCCTACTTGTCACCTGGGCGGAGCAAGGGATCCCCAAATTGGATTCCGCCAATATTTGAACTCCCCCTTTGCAAAAGGGGGTCGGGGGGATTTTATTTTTTTTCAAGGAAAGCCCCCCCAACTTTAGCCGGTTGCCTTCAGGGATGCGATTTGCTATAATACACCTGCGAGGGCGTGTGGCTCAGCTGGGAGAGCGCCTGGTTCGCATCCAGGAGGTCAGGGGTTCGAGTCCCCTCACGTCCACCAAATCAAATACCATCTATTGATAAAAGTAATTTTATCGACAGATGGTATTTTGTTTGCCCAAAGATCCAGTAATACCGGGCAAATCTGCGTTTGCAGGGTTTGGATTGTAGCAATAGTGGGGTAGATGATAGAATACAAGAACGGCCTGTGATTTCTTTATAGCTGTTCAGAAAAAATCGGCCATGGACTTTGCAACGTTTTGATTTCAGAAATGGACGGAGTGGAGGCTACACGCCTGATCAAACGAGATTTTC
>JAAZHP010000290.1 GCA_012510625.1 Bacillota bacterium | reverse complement strand
GCCGCGGTAACGATCTCCACCCGGAACCCTTTGCGGCTCTGGCGCACCGTGGCCGCCATGAAGCCGAAAAAGAAAGCCGCCCAGACGCCGCCGGCCACGATAACGCCCGCAATTATCCGCCAGGCCGGCGCCCAGAAAAAGGGGCGGGTGAGCAAATAAAGAAAGTAAAGCAGCACTCCCGGAAAGCTCCAGCTGAAAGCAAGGGGAGGCAGTTCCTGCAGCAGCTTGGTCAGCTCCGCCGGGGCAAAAATATAGAGCAGGCCAACAGACATCAGGGCAATTAGAATCAGGTTTAATAGAAACATCAGCCAGGTCGCCCCAGGGGCGATGCGCTGCCGGGGATTGTCCGGGTGATAGCGGCAGTTGTTGATGGAGAAGAAAAGGCCGATGGCGCTGGCAGCAAAAGTGAGCAGGATAGCGCCTGCAGCCATGAGCAGTGTCATTCTGCCGGAGAGCCCGGTGGCCAGGGCGGTCCCAAGCAGCATCGACTCCATTAAGATCAGGGTGGGCAGGATCGCGGCCAGCAGTTTGCCCCAGGCCACCGGCCAGCCGGCCAGGGGGACGCTGTTCAGGATCCACTCCGATTCCCCCTCCCGGCCGAAAGACTGCGAAGCCATATTCCCGCTGAACATGATTGTATAGATCATCAGGATCGAAACCAGCGAAGAGCGGGACGCATCGCTGGATAGGAAAATATACTGGCCGATAAAGAAGGCCAGGACGATCAGCGGAATCATGTAGCCGAACCATTCACGGGTGTCGCGCCTCAGGTAGAGCAGGTCTTTTTTGGCCACGGCCCACATCCCCCGCCAGGCGGAAGCCTCTGCGGCGGCTGCAGGGGCGGCGGCTAAAGATATTGGACGGTTTTCTGCATGCCAGGCCTGCTCATGGCTGTTTTTTAGATGGCGGCGCATCTTCCGGCGGCGGCTGCCCTGATCTTGGCTCAGGGAGATCCAGCCGCCGCGGAAGCCCCGCTCCACCAGTAGAAAGGCTGCGGTAAGAATTGCCGTTCCCAGTGCCAGCAGCAGCAGGCTCCAGCCCAGGCCGGCCCAGTGATGACCGGCGGCGCTGCCGGCCAGGGCCCGGGAAGCCCAGCCCCAGGGGAAGAGATCCATCACCTGCAGCAGCTTTTGCTGTCCGCTGAGCCAGCCCGACAAGTCAAGCTTTTGCCCGCTTTGAATAATTAAGTTGGGAAGCTGGAAGAAAAGGGCGATCAAGATCCCGCCAATGCCTCCGAGCAATCCTACGGCTTCGCGGCTGCGGTGCGGCGGGACAATTCGCATTACCAGCAGGTTCAACAGCGCCGCCGCGGCTATTCCCGATGCCCAGAGGCCCAGGCTGACCAGTACCGCCCAGAGATAGAAGAGCGGGCCGGCGCCGAAAAGAAGGCCGAAGAACAGCGCCGGCAGGAAAATGAAGAGCAGCACGGTGATGCTGTTGGCGGCGGCAACAACCAGCGATTTTACCGCAAAGACCGCCCGGGTGGAGACCGGGGCCATGAAAAGCAGCTCCAGGTCGTCGGACATGTAGAGAGTGGCGAAGGCAGTGGTAATACCGAAAAATATCAGTGCGCCAAATCCTGCCATGAAAATGAGCGAGAGGAAGCCGCGGGCAATATGGGGCGGCAACTGGTTCAGGACACCGTATGACAGCTGGGCTAGGTAGACAAATAAAGACAAAAAGACCAGGGTGGTGATTGCTATCCCAATTTGCGTGCTCCGGGGCCAGTGACGCATCTTGTTCCAGGTTACCCGCAATTGAGCGGCCAGGAGCAATTTGAAATCCTGCCAGAAGGAGCGTGGCGGCGGTGCTTTAACCAGCGGAGAAGGCAGATCGATTTTCAATGTTGCTCCTCCTCCCCGAGGCTCCGGATCAGTTCGGCATCTTCAGCGCCGCCCGTGAGCTCCAGAAAGATATCTTCGAGGCTCTCGCCGGCGTGGCCAACCTGCTGCCGGAGCTCCTCAGGGCTGCCCTGGGCTATGAGCCGCCCTTCCTTAAGGATGCCCACGCGGTGGCACATCCGCTCCGCAATTTCGAGGATATGGGTGGAGACGAAGACAGCCGCCCCCTGGCGGGCCAGCTCCTGCAGCACATTTTTCAGCAGGCGGGCGCTGCGGGGATCGAGGCCCACGGTGGGCTCGTCCATGAGCAGGACCCTGGGCCGGTGGAGCAGTGCCGCTGCCAGCACCACCTTCTGGCGCATTCCGTGCGAAAAGCCCTCCAGAAGCTCGCCGGCCCGATCGGTCAATTCAAACATGGCCAGGAGCTGTTCGGCCTGTTCCCGGGCATAATCCGGCGGCATGCGGTAGAGGTCGGCCATCAGGGCCAAAAATTCGCGAGCTGTCAGCTTGCCGTACAGCCTGGGCTGATCGGGCACATAAGCGATCAGCGCCTTGGCCCGGGCCGGCTCCCGGTTAATATCGTAGCCGCAGATAAAGGCTTCGCCGGAGGTGGGTTCGAGCAGTCCCGTGAGCATCCGGATGGTGGTGGTCTTGCCCGAGCCGTTCGGGCCGAGGAAGCCGTAGATCTCGCCTCCAAATACTTCGAGATCGAGACGGTCAACGGCAGTAATGGCGCCGAAATTCTTGGTGAGGCGGTTTGTTTTAATTAGAATCTGCTTCATTGGCAAGGACTCCTTTGCATTAACACTGTTCAGCATAATTAGTTTTACTTCTTTTTGCAAGAAACATATCCTTCTAAAATGTGAACAGTATTAACCCTTTTTTTGAAAAGGAAGCGCGGCTTCTATCATTTTTTCAGGAAAGCCGAACATTCTTGTTAAAAATAGGATTAAAATTGCCTAAATGAAAAATAAAGTCAATACAAGGGTTGACTAATAACTTAAAATATTGTTAAATTTAATCAGATAACAAGATATTTGCCGGGGAAAGATCGCATGGAAAAGTTACAACAGCACATTGAACTGTGCCGCCTGCAGTTGGAGGAACTGATTGAGCAGGAAGGCAATCTTCTTGAGCCTGAGGTCCTGGCTAAAAGCAGGCAGCTTGACAAGGCGATGAACGAGTTCATGAAGGAGCGGTTGCTTAAGCGAGCCCGGTAACAGATCCCGGGAGTGGCAGGACGGTACCGGATGCAGGATAGATAAGCCCGCTGGCATGGTATTATGATCCCTATTTGCAGCCCCTTGTTTTTTTCGGGAAGACAATTTATAATAGTAGTGACAGGTTAGCGAAATAAATGTTATCGCTTTTAGCTAATGTCGCCCATGCGCCTGTAGCTCAGGGGGAGAGCGCCT
>JAAZHP010000289.1 GCA_012510625.1 Bacillota bacterium | reverse complement strand
TCGAAAAATTAATTATACCTGAAGAGGAGGCTGCTACATTTTCTTTAGCTGCCCGGAGCAAAAAAGACCTTTCTGCAAGAGATAAAGCAATAATAGAAAAGCATCTAGAAAATCTGCGGCGCCGGGAGAAAGAGAAGGGGAAAAACATATGAATGGTTATCAAATACAGGGAATAACCTCTGAAGAGCGAAGAAGTATTCGGAAGGTGAAGCCGTGTTCAACGAAGAGCAGTTGAAGCTTTTTGATTACCTGAACGACTCCGTCTTAATCTACAACCGGGACGGCAGGCTGGTTTTTACCAACAAGGTCTACGAAGACCTTCTGGGCATTACCCGGGAGTACGCCCGGGCCCGCGTCTGGGGCAAGCACCTTTCCGAAGCTTCGATCCATTACCGCGATGTCCTGGAAGTCATCGAAACCGGTGTGCCCAAGCTTCATTACAAGGCGCTGGTAGAAAAAGCGGGAGCAGAGTATGTCGTCAACATTATCCCCTGGCATGAAAGAGGAGAAACGGCCGGAGTGATCATCATCGGCCAGATCGACAGCGTCTACAAGTTGCTTTCCACGATCATCCGCCAGAGAAAATACTCGCGCATGGAGCAAAAAGAGAAAATCAAGTTCAAGCCAAAAGAGCTTCTGCCGGATTCCTTTAAAAGCATCGTCGGCAACAACATCAGTTTCGTCCGCAGCCTGGTCAAGTGCGCCGCCGTGGCCGATTCGGACTCCACAATCCTGCTTATCGGGGAAAGCGGTGTTGGAAAAGATCTGCTTGCCCGGGCGATCCACAATGCCAGCTCGCGAGCGGGGAATAATTTTGTGGTCTTAAACTGCGCGGCCATCCCCGAGCACCTGATGGAAAGCGAGCTGTTCGGCTACGAGCCGGGGGCGTTCACCGGCGCTGACAAGAAGGGTAAGCCGGGCAAAATGTACCTGGCCAACAAGGGGACGCTCTTTCTGGATGAGATCGGTGACATGCCCCTGTCCATGCAGGCCAAGCTGCTGCGGGCGATCCAGTACAAGCAGTTCGAGCGCATCGGCGGCACCGAAGTAATCGAAACCGATATCCGCTTCATCGCCGCTACAAACAAGGATCTGGTTGCCCTGATCGAGAAAAACCTGTTCCGGGAAGACCTCTACTACCGCATCAATGTCATCCCCGTCTATATCAACCCCCTGCGGGAACGCATGGACGACATGGGCCAGCTTTGCCGGCATTTTCTGGATCGATTTAAAGCCAAGTACAGGTATGACCGCGAGATCATCCTCTCCCCGGAGGTAATCGTCTCTTTTCAAAATTACCACTGGCCGGGCAATGTGCGGGAACTGATGAACACCCTTGAACACGCGGTGGCCCTGGTCAGCGCCGAGAGCGGTACGGTGATTAAAATGGAACATCTGCCGGCCTCCCTGATCCACGATATGCAAGGGCCTGGCCGGAGGGAGGCGCTCCGGAGCGAAGTGATGAGCGCTGCTTCCCGGCCGCTTAAGCAGATGATCGCGGAGACGGAGGAGAAGGCCTACCGGGAGGCGCTGCACCGCTCCCCGACCAGGACAGAAGCGATCAAGAAACTGGGTGTCTCGCGGCGCACGTTCTATAAAAAATTGCGGGAATTCGGTTTGCAATAATTTTTTACTCCTTTTTTGTATACCTGGTATACACCCCTTCAGCCCTCGCTTTACCCGCAAGTTGTCTAGCCCCTTCCCCTTGACGGCATGGCTTCCACCCGGGGTTTAGCCCCGCCCGTATGTTTACCTGGTAAACAATTTGTATTTACAGTAGACAATTTTCTTACTATTTGGTCCGGCCGTAAGCGACCGGCGAAAAGCCTGGACGGCTTTTTTGCTTCTTTTTCGTATTTTCAGTGTTGGCAAATAATTTGCTATAGAAGAAAGAAAAATAAGCAGGGCACCAATCACATGGAGGAGGCTTGATTTTTTTGGAAGGATCAGTAAACGCCATCGACAGAATCCGTGCCGCCGTGGCCCTGGAGCCGGTCGACCGGCACCCGGTATTCCCGCTGCTTCTTACCGCCGCACCTCGCCTTTACGGGATCACCCAGGGAGAGGCCTGGCGCAATCACGACCTCTGCCGGGACATCTTAATCCGCTGCTTTAAAGACTACGGCTACGATATCGGCAGCAAGCCGAATTTTTACTACCCCATGCTGCCGGGCCGGTTTTGCGGCGCGCCGGTCCGCAACCTCATTCCCGGCAAGCACCTGCCGGAGGACGCCCTCTACCAGGTGGAAGAGCGGATTCTTTTTGGCCGGGAAGATTACCCGAAAATAGCGGCCCTCGGCTGGAACAATTTCTGGGATGAGCATTATCCCCGGATCTCGCGCAAATCGCTGGAGCAGATGAAGCAGATGATGACTGTCACCAATGATATCTTCAATGCGGACCTGCGCATCTGTGAGGAGCAGGGCGTGCCCATCTATATCGGCGCCTTTGTCGACTCGGTGCTGATGGCCTTCTCCCTCTGCCGAACCCTCACCGAGTTCACCAGGGATCTTTACGAAGTGCCGGACCTGGTCGAGGCGGCCATGCGGGCCTCCTGCGACGACCTCATCGCCAACGCCATCCAGGTCTGCCGGGGCAACGGCAAAAATGTGGCCTGGATCGTCCTCGAGCGGGGTTCCGGCTTCTACTACCGCCTGGAGGTGTTCGAACGGTTCGAATGGCCATTTCTGCAGCGCTACGTCCATGCCTTCATCGACGCGGGCATCACCCCCTGGCTGCACCTGGACACGGACTGGCTCATGAACCTGCCCTATTTCAAAAAACTGCCCCGGGGCAAATGCATCCTTGATCTGGACGGCACCACCGACATTTTCCGGGCCAAGGAAATCCTCAAGGGCCATATGTGCATCAGCGGCGATGTCCCCGCGGCCCTGCTTTCGGTGGGCAAACCCGATGAAGTGGTTGCTTATTGCCGGAAGCTGATCGACATCGTCGGTGACGGCGGCGGATTTATGCTGACGACAGGCTGCGAATGCCCGGTGGACGTGAAGCCGGAAAACTTAAGGGCCATGGTCGAAACGGGCCTGCACTATCGGGGAGGAGGTGTGCGCGCGGGCCGGACGCCGTTTGCCGCAACTAAAGAAGCACCTCCCGCTTCTGCAGAAAAGGCTGCGGAGAAAGGCGATGGAGAGATCACCCGAGCTTTTACCAATCTGGCGTACGGCGAAATTAAACAGCTGGTGGATCATGCGTTGTTGGAAGGAAGGGATCACTGGGAGATACTTGAAGAATGCCGGGACGGGATGGACAATGTGGGCGAACTTTACAGCCGGGGTGAGTATTTCCTGGGCGAGCTGATCATGTCGGCGGATATCTTCAACCAGGTTGTCTCCGCACTGAAGCTAACTCCGCACCAGGCCGGCGATGCCGGCGGCCCGGAGGCCGTGGTCCTGGGCACGCCGCGCGGCGACATTCACGACATCGGCAAGAGTATTGTCGCCACTGTATTCAAGGCGGCCGGATTTGTCGTCCACGACCTGGGGGTAGATGTGCCGCCTGAGGATTTCGTGGCCGCGGTGGAGAAAACCGGGGCCCGGATCGTGGCCATGTCCGCCCTGATCACCCCCACCTTCCAGTCCATGAAAGAGGTGACGGACTTGCTGCGGGAAAGAAGCCTGCGCGACGGCAGGTTCGTGATCATCGGCGGCGGCCCCACCACCGCAGAGGTGCGCGACTATACCGGAGCCGACGCCTGGACGCTGGATCCCAAGAAAGGGGTCAATATGTGCCTTGATTTCCTAAAAAACTGCCAATGGGAGGGTTTAAAATGAGCAAGGAGTGGAAACTGCCGCTGCTCAATTCTTACCTGGAAAAGTGGGCCGCAACCGCGCCTGACCGGGAGGCCATGATCCAGTATGAAGACGGCAAGACCGTAACCTACAAGCAATTTTTGGAATCCGTAGACCTCGCCGCCTTGAAGCTGCTGGACCTGGGGCTGGAGCATGGCGACCGGCTGGCCACCATGCTTTTGACATTTCCGGATCACTATGTGCTTATGTACGCCTGCTTCAAGATCGGTGTAATCGTGGCACCCCTTGACCTGCGCCTTAAAGAGAACGAAGTGGTCCGCGACCTGGACAAGATCGAACCCAAGGCTTTCTTCTTCCTTGGCCCCACCCCGGCCCGCGACTTCCGGGTCGTCGGCGAAACGGTGCGCGACCGCTGCGGCTATGTCCGCCACCTGGTCCAGTTCTCTCCGGCCCCGCAGCCCGGCGAAATCATCGACGGTGCCGTCTCCGTGGCAGAGTTCATGGATCCGGAGAAGATCAAGGAGCTAAAGGAAAAAGATCAGCGGACCGGGGAGCTGGCCCGGGCTTATGCCCGGATCACCCCGCAGACGCCGGCTTTAATCATCTACACCACGGGGACCACCGGGGAGCCTAAGCCAGCTGTCTTGACTCACGAAAACATCATCGTGCAGAATGAAATCCTGGCCCGGGGTATCGGCCTGCGGAAAGAGGAGTTTAGAATGGTGCTCAACTTGCCGCCGAGCCATGTGGCGGGAACGAGCGAAGGGCCGATGACCACTTTTTACGCGGGCGGCACGGGGATCATGCTTCGCGTGTTCGATCCGCGCCAGACCCTCGATGCGGCTGCGAAGTACCGCGCCACCGTCCTCGGGATGATCCCCACGCAGTACCGCATGCTCTGGGCCGTGCCGGATTACAACAGTTTTGACCTCAGCAGCGTAAAAAGCGCCATCTATGCAGGGTCGGCCGTGGATGTGCCCTTCCTGGAGCAGCTGAGCAAGATGGCGCCCCATTTCGGCACCGGGCTGGGTATGACCGAGAACGCCGGCTTCGCCACCTTTACTCCGCCGGATATCTCCGTGGAAGAGATGGCGGGGCAGGTGGGGCGGCCCTTCCCGGACGTGGCCGAGGTCACCGTGCGCGCGCCCATGCGCGAGGACGGGACCGCCGGCGAGGAGCTGCCGGACGGGGAGATCGGCGAGATCTGCTACCATCCGCCCATCGTTTTTCCCGGCTACTTCAACCAGCCGGAAGAGACGGCCAAAGTCATCTCCAAGGAGGGCATTCTTTACACCGGGGACCTGGGCTTCTTTAAAAACATGGGCTCCTACCGCGCTCTCTACCTCTCCGGCCGCCGCAAGTTCGTGATCAAGCAGAAAGGCTACAACGTCTTCCCCGACGAGGTGCAGGCCCATATCGCCACCTATCCCGGCGTAGCCGTGGTCGAGGTGGTTGGCGTGCCGCACAGCCTCTTCGACGAAGGGATCTTCGCTTTTGTGCAGCCCAAGCCGGGCGTCGAGCTGACCGCCGCGGAGATCATGGAGCATTGCCGGAACATCGCCTCCTACAAGCGGCCGCAGCATGTGGAGATCTGGCCTGCGGATAAAATGATGCCGCTGACCAGGTTAGGCAAGGTGGATAAAATTCAGCTCCAGAACATAGCCCGGGAGACCGCGGAGGAACTCAGGCAGAAAGGCCTCTGGGATGCGGAGTGACAGTTGCATAAACCGCCGGTGCTTAAACCGGCGGTTTTTCTTTAAGGCAATGACATTACTTTTCCCTGGGAGGATGGTGCTAAATGGCGGGGAATAGCAAGAACATGACAATGGATAAAGCGACGGCAGAAAATTTCTACTCAAACTTTTGGAAAAGGCATCAGTACAATAGTATAGAATTTAAAGACCTCCTTATGGGAATACTTCGTATATTTATGTGCTCTACAAATTCTTTGTATCTAAAATCATAATGAATGGGGTTATGTCCCGCTGGACCGGGACGGTTCAAAGCTTTTGTTCCAGGTAATTTCCGAATGCTATGAGCAAAGGAGCGTGATTATCACCACAAATCTGGAGTTCAGCAAGTGGGTAAACATCTTCTATGATGAGCAGTTGACAGCGGCGTTAATCGGCCGCATAGTGCATCACAGTTACCTGCTTATTTTTGATGGGCAAAGTTACCGGATCAAAAATTCTTTAATGAAAAACTACACGTAAATTTCCCTGGTGGGTTGCTGCAGAAGGTGTCTGCAAAAACAGGGAAAAAGTACTTGCAAAAAACACTCCGGTTTTGAAGAATGGCTTATGCGTTATCATGGTCGACCTATCCGCCGGCCACAAAAGCCGGATTACTATCCCAATGAATACTATATCAATTGGCATGTCCGGGAAGTATTCCGCGGTCCCTCGCGGTACGACGCATCGCGGTAAATAATGTAATGAACAGAAAAGATGATGTGGCATGGACGGCAATATATAACAAGCTGATCCGTATAAATTACTAGGCGTCATCGAAGCCAGGTTTTTGCGGCATCCTCCGTTCTGAAGTATGCTACATCAGTTGCCTTATGCGGCAATA
>JAAZHP010000288.1 GCA_012510625.1 Bacillota bacterium | reverse complement strand
TACCGATCAGCTCCTGGCAAGTGTAATCATTAATCCCACTGATTATGTCTCGCAGAATTACGGCAGCTATGTCAGGTATGGCCCTGCCAACAAATCACTTTGTGATCAGGTTCCGCTTACTTACCTGGTTACAAATGGAATGGACAATGAAAGTGCCACCTTTGATGATGGGTACCCGCTTAAACCGGGGCAAGTTGCTATTTATAAGGTGACGATTGAGCTGCCCTTTGAGACTGGCAGCGAATGGGAGAATGCCACCTTCCAGGGCGATCTGGTAGTGGAAGGCACCCAGGCCGACTATCAAACCCCGGGTAATGTGCAATACTAAGGTGAAAAAAGAAATATAGCTGCAGGCCGCCCTTTCGCTTTGCAGTGGGAGGGCCGGCCTTTTACCTGTTTCCTGTAAGAGAAAAAAGAGTGCATGTCTTGCCCGGAATCGCCGCGCCATATTTGAATTAAATCAGGAGCGGGTTTACCAATGAAGAGTTGCGCGAAACCAAGAAAAGCTGCGGCCGGCAGGTTTATCGTGGCGCTGCTGTGCCTGGCCGGCCCGGTTCTCATCTGCTGCCCCCTGCCGGCTTTTGCCGCTGCGCGAATCGAGGTAATCGGCAGCGAGCAGGGCTTGAGAGTGAAAGGGGACACCCCGCTTTTTTACCTTACAGACATTGCTGCCGGCGCATTTGACGAGGCCGTGGTGACAGTAAAAAATGAAGGGCGGGAAGCCCTTGTCTGCACTCTTTCCGCGCGTATGGACCGCGGTGACCGGCAGCTTTTTGAAGGCCTGCTTTTTGAGGTTGCCGCCGCCGGCGGAGATTTCCGCTACAGCGGGCCGCTTAACATGCTGCAAGATATAACCGTAACCAGCCTGGATCCCGGAACGAGCGAAGACTTGCAGCTTAAACTCCTGTTGCCGGTTACATCGGGCAACGAATTAAAAGATTTATACCTTGATATGGCCCTGGTATTTGCAGTTTCTTCAACAACTCCTGCCCCCGATCTGCCCCGAACCGGCGGGCAGCTTGGGTTAATATATATCCTGCTGGGCATATTGCTCTGTATTCTCCTGGCGGCGATTGCCGGCAGGCGCTTACGGAAAAGGCGCTTTAGGGGAACTGTTAAATAAATTCGTTGGCAGGGCGCACACCGGCGGGATAAGCCCTGTCCGGACTTTGGACAGAGAAAATTAATTAATCGCGCTGCAGCCACAGGAGGTCAGGAAGGCGAATGAGTAATTATGATCAATATCCGGTCAGCCAAATTACGATGACCCGTGCCGAGAGGCAGAGGCTCGAGGCGATGCAGCGGCGCAGGCGGAAGAGTGGCCGGGAGACGATGGCAGGTAAAATAATCCTTATATTTTTACTGTTAATCGCTTCCGTGTTCGTTTACGCGCTTATAGAAAGCAAAATAACAGGCGACTCCCCCCAGCTTGCCGGGCGGCAGTTCTACATTGTCGTTAGCGGCAGTATGGAGCCTGTCATTGCGCGTGGAAGCTTACTGGTGGTGAAGCCGGTCGATCCGTCTGAATTGAAGAGAGAAGATGTCATCACCTTTATTGATCCTGCCGATCCCGTGCGTGTAGTCAGCCATCGCATCATGGATGTGGTGGCAGGAGGCTCGTTCATTACACGCGGTGATGCCAACAACACGGATGATCCCAAACCTGTTCCGGCGGAGAACATACTTGGGAAAGCCGAATATGCCATTCCTTATGCCGGCTATGTTCTTGATTTTGTCCAGTCCACAGAAGGCCTGATTATAGCGGTCTTGATCCCCTCGCTTTTAATTGTAGTGTTTGAATTTCGCAAACTGCTGCAATATGTGGCGATGATAGAAAAAGAGAAGAACACCGGCTCCGTTTCATAAGGCTGAGGGCACTCCTTCTCCCAGAACCGGCGTAAGCCATTAAGTCCGGCACTAAAATGTCCTGCTCTTTTTTTGAGGGCAATAATTTTTTTTGCAGGACAACCGGGCCGGAAACCGAATAACTACAATTGTTCAATAATAACACATTTTTCCGGGCTTGCCGGAAGGAAAGGGGCTAGCGACTTGGAATACAGGATTGTCGGTACGACGATGCCGCTGCTGGAGTTTACCCTCAACCGGGATGAGCGTATTTGCGCCCAATCGGGCGCCATGAAATGGATGGGATCTGGAATTAAGATGGAAACCACCATGGAAGGCGGGATTGGCGGGGCTTTAAAACGCAAATTAACCGGCGAAAGCGCTTTTATGAATTATTTTACCGCCCTTAGTGATGGTGAAAAAATTGCGTTTGGGCATACTTATCCGGGTCATATTATCCCGGTGGACGTTTCGCAGATGGGCGTGGTTTGCCAGAAAAGGGCTTTCCTGTGCAGCTTCGGAGATGTAAAACTGGATATAGCTTTTCAAAGAAGGCTGGGGACCGGTTTTTTCGGCGGCGAAGGGTTTATTATGCAGAAAATTTCGGGCAGCGGCTTGGCTTTTGTTGAAATCGACGGCGAGAGCATCGAACTTGAACTTGCGCCGGGCCAATCAATCAAGGTGGAAACCGGGGCTGTAGGGATGTATGAGGACTCGGTGAAGATGGATATTGAAACAGTGAAAGGTTTCAAAAACATATTTTTTGGGGGCGAAGGGCTCTTCTTGACCGTGCTGACAGGTCCGGGCAGGGTCTGGCTGCAGACAATGCCTATCCAGGGCATGGTTGCCGAGATGAGCAGTTTCCTGCCGCGGCCGCAGAGCAGCCGGTAATGAACCGCGGGCTGAGCCGAACCCCGCATGGAGAAACTAAATGAGGCGGCGGCATGCCGCCTCTCGGGCTAAATTAAGCACATTTCAGCAAGGAAGGGGGATTCTCATGCCGGTCCGGCGGGTTTTTCTTTTTGCCAACGGTGACTGTAATGAACCAGGTTCCTACCGGCGCCTGATCAAACGGGAGGACGAAATTGTCTGTGTTGACGGCGGGAGCCGCCATGTTATGGCCATGGGGATTCGCCCTTCTGTGGTGGTGGGAGACGCCGATTCGATTGATCAGGAGTTCCGGCAAATACTGGATCAGCTCCCCGTAAAATGGATTTGTGATCCGGCTTTGGCACAGGAGCAGTCAGATCTGGAGATGGCCCTTGAATATGCCCTTTCGCTTCAACCGTCTGAAATTATCATCTGCGGCGCTCTTGGAGGAGATAGGGTTGACCATACCCTGAGCAATCTTTTTCTGCTGATACTCCCTTTCAGGGCGGGCATCCCGGCAAGAATCATCGATGAGCGGCAAACGGTGCGGCTGATGGATCGAGAACTGACTGTAAAGGGGCAGGCGG
>JAAZHP010000050.1 GCA_012510625.1 Bacillota bacterium | reverse complement strand
GCCCGTACATGCCCATGCGTCAAGTTCGTAGGGGCGAGGCATGCCTCGCCCGCTGGTTGGATCAAGGTGTTTGCTTTAGTAGTGGCTATTTCTCTATACATAGTATTGTTTTTATTGCCGTTACGGGTTTGGGCGGCTCATGAGCCGCCCCTACAACACTATCCTCTGACTTCTGACTTCTGACATCCGGCTTCCTATTTGCGGCGAAGCCGCAATATCTGGCGGGCTTCGTCAGGGGTGGCTATTTCACGGTAGTGCAGGCGGGCGATGTGGGCTACCCGCTCCACCAGCTGGGCATTGCTTTCGGCAAGCACCCCTTTTTCATAGTAGATGTTATCCTCAAAGCCCACCCTGACATGGCCGCCCAGCAGGATGGCCGCCGTGGCCATGGGCAGTTCGTGGCGCCCCACGCCGGCCACGGTCCAGGTGCTCCCCGGAGGAAGGCTCTCCGCCAGGTGCAGCAGGTTCTTCAGGGTGGCCGGGATCCCGCCGGGGACGCCCATGACAAAGTCGTAGTGCATGGGCTCTTCAATGAGCCCCTTCCGGGCCAGGTAAAGGGCATTGTTGATCATGCCCACCTCGAAGACCTCGATTTCGGGTTTCACTCCCTGCTCCTGCATGGCCCGGGCAAATTTCTCCAGGTATTCCGGCGGGTTGTAAAAAACATCGTCACCAAAGTTGACCGTCCCCGTAGTCAGGGTGGCCATCTCCGGTTTCAGGTAAACAGGCTGGAGCCTCTCTTCGGCGCTCATCCCCACTGCCCCGCCGGTAGAGGTCTGGACAATGATGTCACACCTGGAGCGGATCTGCTCAATGGCCGCTTTAAAGTAGGCCGCATCCTGGGTGGGGCTGCCGTCTTCCTTGCGCACGTGCAGGTGAACCATGGCCGCGCCAGCACGGTAGCATTCATAGGCGGCTTCGCCGATCTCGGCCGCGGTTAACGGCAGATTGGGATTGTGCTCCCTGGTCACCTCCGCCCCGGTCAGGGCTGCGGTGATTATCAGCTTTTCCATTACCTTTCCTCCTCTTCTTTTTCCGGGGGCGGCTGCGGTCCCCGCTGCAGATCTTTAGGCACCACGCAGGTGCCGGAAGCTCGCGCCACCAGCTGCGGCGGCGCCAGAACGTTGCAGGCGGAAGGCTGCTCCTTCAGACCCGCGCTGGTGATGACCTTATATACTTCGAACTGCATATGCCGGGAGCTGCTCCCTTCCCGGTCAATCCAGCCGCTGATCTCGAGATAATCGCCGGCATAAACCGGCGCTTTAAACTCCACATTGTCATATGCCACAAACAGGCCCTCATCGCCGTCGCGGCGGATCAGCAGCTCCGTGGCCACGTCGCCGAAAAATTCCATCAGCCTGGCGCCGTCAACCAGCCCGCCGGCATAATGCACATCGCGCTCGCTGATCCTGACCCGCAGCATCACCTTTTCCATTTAAATCCGCCTCCTTTACTGGCTCTCCGGAGAGGCCGCTCTCTAGGTATAGAGCTCTTCAAAAATCCGCCGCAAAACGGGGCTTTCGCGCATCACGTTAAGCGAGATCTCGGCATGCCCCTTGGTGTAGCCATTTCCCACAATCATAGTAATATCCTTGCCCACCCCTTCGGCTCCCAGGGCAGCGGCGGTAAAGCTGGTAGCCATGCTGAAAAAATAAACCGTCCCGCCGTCGCGCGTGGCCAGAATTGAGGCAAGCTCAGTATGGGGAATATTGACACAGTTGATGGTCACATCGGCCATCTCTCCCCCGGTG
>JAAZHP010000287.1 GCA_012510625.1 Bacillota bacterium | reverse complement strand
GGCGGGTGATTCCATGTTTTCAATCGCGCAGCGTTTCGGGGTCAGCCTGAATGAGCTTATTGCCGCCAACCCGCATATCACCGATCCGAACGTAATTTCGCCTTGCGATGTTCTCTGCGTACCTTGCCCGGCGACTACTGCCGTAACTAAGTAATCTGCGCCTCATAATGATCAGCAGGGTCTCCGTCACCAGGGGACCCTTTTTTATATATGAAAATTAAAGTAAAACATTTATGATCAAATAGCGCATGTGATAACGGTATCATTATTATTAACGAAAATTGAACTTAAGCAAAGGGAATAGAGCCCCCAGCCATACAAAACAGCCCCCGATCCGGCGGCAACTGGAAACAGGGGCTGTTGCTTTGCTGTCCTGTCATAACAGGATGTTGCGCTTTACTGCATTTATGCTTTTTTGTCCAGGCATTCCCGCAAATAAGGATTCAACACCCTGATATGGGTTCCTTTCATGCCCAGTGAACTGGATTCAATCACTCCTGCGCTTTCAAGCTTACGGATGGCGTTGACTATTACCGAGCGGGTAATCCCGAGCTTGTCGGCAATTTTGCTGGCTACAAGGAGTCCCCTGTCTTCATCCAGCTCTTCAAATATTTTTTCAACTGCCTGGTATTCAGAATAAGAGAGGGTGTCCAGAGCCAGTTGAACTTCGCTCTTCTGGCGAATTGACTCATTCCTCGCGGCTTCGCTCAAGCGAAGCATCTCCATGCTGACGACAATCGAGCCGATTTCGAGCAGGACCAGGTCATCGTCGTCAAAGGGCCTGTCGAAACGGCTCAAGAAAAGAGTGCCCAACCGTTTATTTCCTCTTATAATGGGGAATATGGAGAGATAGCGGTTCTTGTAGGTGCATTTTCTTTCCTGGTCAAAGACGCAGATATCGTCATTGAGGTGGAAATTTATATGCACCTGGTCGTCCTTCATCAAGAAATCACGGCAAAAACCCTCCGTAAAGGAGAGAGCGTCAGCTGATCTTTCAAAAAGCAAATCACATTCGACCTTGTGGAGCTGGGCATAACCTAGAATTTCACCGTCACAGTTTACAATATAGGTATTTGCCTGCACCAGCTCTTTCAGTACTTCGGCGTGCTTGTTAAAATCCACATGCTGACCGCTTGCTTCCTGTAGTTGATGGTTGATACGGCGTGACTTCTCCAGTAGCGATGAGGTGATCATAACTATTTGTCTCCTTTCATTGATATTTTAATGCAGGTCAACACATTTAAATAGTTGAACAATTCTGGAAAGTAATTCACTTTCACCTTGTATTCTAATATACAGTATTCAATAATATATGTCAAGTTATTTTTAAGTTTATTGACAATATGTACGCAATATTTATGCTAATAAATGCATCATTAAGGATCTGCCGGCAGAATTGCAACCTCGCCTGACCGGCTGAATTGTGGCGGTGCAGATTCCTTTGGTATTTGGGGGATTCCTGACCGAAGTAATATTATCAGTTTAAACCGAGAAAATCAAGTACCCCTCTACGAATCTCGTTTTTATTGATAACGGTACGGTGCCGGACCGGCAGCCGGTCCAGCTTTTGCAGGGGGGCGGGGATGGACATTCCGGTGGACTGGGCCAGGAGCGGCAGCAGTTCAAAAGCGGAGCGGCCGGCAATTTGGGCCGGCGGCAGCACGGCGCGGGCTACGCTTTCGGCAAATTTGAAGGGGCTTGCCGTGGCGGCTATAACGGTTTTAGCATGGTCGCCGGTTAAGGCTCTGTATTTTTCATGGACCGCCTTGCCGACAGCGGTGTGCGGATCGAGCAGGTAGCGGTATTCTCCGTATGTGTTGCGGATGGCGGCAATCGTCTCATCGTCGTCTGCCCAGCCGGACCAGAACATCTCTGCCATCACCTTTACGGTATCATGCTCGACCCGGTAAGCCCCTTTTTCCTGCAAAAAGCGAATCCATTCTTTAACTTGCGCGGGATTACGGCCGGCCAGTTCAAAGAGCAGCCTTTCCAGGTTGCTCGAGACGAGAATGTCCATGGAGGGGGAGATGGTGCGATAAAAGGGGCGGTTCCGGTTGTAGAGTCCGGTATTGAAAAATTCGGTGAGGACATTGTTCCGGTTCGCAGCGCAGATTAGCTTCTTTACCGGCAATCCCATGCGGGCGGCGTAATAAGCGGCGAGGATATTGCCGAAGTTTCCGGTGGGCACGACAAAATTAATTTTTTCACCGTGATTGATTAAGCCGGAATTCTGCAGGTCCAGGTAAGCCGAGAAATAGTAGACTATCTGGGGGAGCAGCCTGCCCCAATTGATCGAATTGGCCGAGCTGAGCTTGAAACCGCGGCGGGACAGCTCATCCGCCAGGGCGCGATCCGCAAAGAGAGCCTTCACCCCGGCCTGGGCATCATCAAAATTGCCCCGCACAGCGGCGACATGGACATTGCTGCCTTCCTGGGTGGCCATCTGCCGCTGCTGAATTATGCTGACCCCCTCTTCCGGGTAGAAGACGATCACCCGGGTTCCCGGCACGTCGCAAAACCCCTCCAGGGCAGCCTTGCCGGTATCCCCCGAGGTGGCTGTAAGAATGACCGGGGTGGCATTTTCACCTGTTTTTGCTGCCGCTCCGGTCAGCAGCTGAGGTAGAAATTGCAGCGCCATATCTTTGAAGGCGCTGGTGGGGCCGTGCCAGAGCTCCAGCAGGAAGAGATCGTCGTTCAACCGGTGCAGAGGTGCGATTGACGGGTGGCTGAAGTTGGCGCCGCCGTAAGCTCTCTGTAACATTGTTTCTATCTCCGCAAATGAGAACTCCTCCAGGAAAGGCTGGATAATGGCGGCCGCACGTTCGATGTAGCCTAAAGAAGCCAGCGGTTCCAGGGCAATAGTGGGCAGCGGATCGGATGGCACAAAAAGCCCTCCGTCCCGGGCAAGGCCCCTTAAAACCGCCCTGGCTGCAGTATAAAGCTGTTTGTCTCCCCGTGTGCTGCAATAGAGCATCGATTTGGCCTCCAGCAAGTGGTTACAGCTGCAGATTAAGCTGCACGCAGTTTAGTTTTATATGTTCGGGATAAGGGTCCAAAATCCTTTAGCCGCCCGGAGATCCTGTTTATATAGTCCCAAATATAGGTTTGATAGTATTAAAGCCATCCTGGAAAATAACGACAGGAATCGGCAACAATGAAGAAGGCGATGCTGGAGGCAGATTTAGAATGATATTAAGACAATATCAATTGCAAATCCCTAAATATATAAAAAATAGAGGCATATTCCACAGTTAATGCTTGAAATATTTTTCTCTAATTGGTATACTCAATCCAGAAAATATATCCCGGCAGCTTCAAGAAGCGCTGACAGGTAAAACGACTCTTTGCGGATGGGTTGATTAGAACAAAGTTATTATACCTGTAAAGCACATTCATTCCAGCCCTCATAAAAAATATTGTTAAAAATTTTTTACTCAATGCTTAAGGCTTCCACAAAGATTGCAGCCTTTACCTGTTTCTTGCGTGTCTTAAAGCCGGCAGGATTTTGTTATCTTTTCCACAACTTCCGGAGGTGATGATCATTACGCTTTACAGCATGCCGGATTCACCCGGGAATATCCACGCTTCATGGTGGCCTGTTTTTTGGGAAGCCCTCGCCCGCACCCTGAAAATGACCATCGCCATAATTGATCCGAAAGGGCGGTTGCTTTCTCTGCATAATCCTCTTTATCCTGCCGCCATGCATC
>JAAZHP010000049.1 GCA_012510625.1 Bacillota bacterium | reverse complement strand
CCCGCCGCCTTCTGCATCCCTGTCGCCATCATCTGGATGCCAAATAAAAAAAGCCCGAGGCCTCCAGCCGATATGAAGGCGATCTGGAAATAGTCTCGCCAATCCACTCCCCAACCTCCTAAGCAGTAACAAGTATATCTATTTCAAGGCTGAATTAATTATAGAAGATCTGCGCCGCTTTTTCAATTAGATGTTGGCCCGGCCGCTTGACAAATTTCCACAATTTGAACCCCCAGCGGCTTGAACCGGCAGCCTGCTTTGTCCCGTCAGCCCGGCTGGCTGCAAAATCAGGTGCCTCATCCACGCCGGTGGAGATGGAGCTCTCTTCTTTTTCGCCATAAAAAATCTGTTCTTCTTCCACAGAACCATGGTCAAATACAGCCGGAGGGAGGCAAAGGGAGGGGAAAAGGAGGCACCACCAGTTTTCGCCGGCGCCCTCTCCGACAGTGACGGTCAAGGCGGTGTAATTTCCGGCCGGATAAATCCGGCGCCCGTAGGTCCGCAGGGGGAATATTTCTTCTGTCAGCCGCAGCTCGATCTGAGCCCCTTCAGCAGTTGCTGCAGCAAACTCCCGGAGAAAGCATTCAAGTTCGGGCAGGCAATCATGCAAAAAATCCAGGTAAAGCTGCTGGCTATTTACTTCAGGCGGCCTTTTTTCTGACAACAGCCGCTGCACCTCTGCCGCCACAGCCATTTTTAAGCCCTGCTCCGCCGGGCTGTCTCCTGCCGCCCGCACGTGCAGCCTCACCACGGGTTCACCGCTATGTATCTGCCAGCCTGCGCTCCCCGCTTGCCGGAGCGCCTGGCAGAACAGCAGACCCGGCAAGACCATAAGCATAATTAAAGCCGTGAAGAGAAACCGGCGGTTTTTAAAGATTGTTTTTTTCTTCATCGCTGTTATCCTCCGGGTTCCACTCCTGCTTGTAGTGGCGGCGAATCATCTCCAGGGCCGCCTTCTCTATCCGGGAGACCTGGGCCTGGGAGATGCCCACCTGCCGGGCAATTTCAACCTGGGTTTTTCCTTCAAAAAAGCGCGCCTCAATGATCTTTTTTTCCCGGGGATCAAGCCTATCCAGCGCTTCCTGCAAGGCAATATTTTCGAGCCACTTTTCAGTGCTGTCAGACTGATCGCCGATGAGGTCCATTACGTAGACCGGATCAGTGCTGTCACGAAACACCGGATCGTAGAGAGAAAGCGGTTCCTGGGCGGCATTAAAGGCAAAGACTACCTCTTCTGTGCTCATCTCCATGGCCGCGGCAATTTCGCTGAGGTTGGGTTCGCGGTGATTCTGTTTTAGCAACTCCTCCCTGGTCTGGAGAACCCTGTGCGAGAGGCTCTTGATGGAACGGCTAATATGGATGCTGTTGTTGTCCCGCAGGTAGCGCTTGATTTCTCCGATAATCATGGGAACAGCGTAGGTTGAAAAGTTTACTTCATGCTCCAGCTCAAAGTTGTCAATGGCCTTGAGCAAGCCGATGCAGCCAACCTGGAAAAGATCGTCCAGCGATTCGCCCCGGTTCTTGAAACGCTGCAGGATGCTTAAAACCAGGCGCAGGTTTCCCTTGACCAGGGCCTCCCGGGCCTCGCGATCCCCCTTTTTAACGCGGCGAAAAAGCTCTTTCATCTCATCAGCCGGCAGCACCGCCAGCTTGAAGGTGTCAACGCCGCTGAGCTTAACTTTGTTCGGCAGCACGGCTCTTCCCTCCTCACCCCTATTATTGCCATTATCTGTCTCTCTTAGACATTGTTGTGGGATTATTCCGGGGAAAAGATGTTATAATTATTTAAGGATGCTCAATAATGTTCGACAGGGGTCGGCCCAAAAAGTACGGAGGAGGAAGGCATGGCTGATTTAATCCGTTTCGGAGTCTCCATAGACCGGGAGCTCCTGGAATCCTTTGACCGGGAAATAGTATTGAAGGGTTATGCCAACCGCTCAGAGGCAATCCGGGACTTGATCCGGAATCAACTGGTGGAAATGGAATGGTCAGCGGACAATGTGGAAGTAGCGGGAACAATCACCCTGGTTTACGATCACCACGTCCGGGGCCTGAACGATCTCCTGCTGGAGCTGCAGCATCGCTACGCTGATCTCATCATTTCAACGATGCATGTTCACCTGGCTCATGACCGCTGCCTGGAGGTGCTCTTGATCAAGGGCCCGGCCGGTAAGGCCAAGGAGGTGTCCGACCGCCTTCTTTCAGTCAAGGGAGTGATCCACGGCCGGCTCACCGCCACCTCCACAGGGGAAAAGCTAGTATAGTCCGAGGATAACACGGGGGAGCTCCTGGTAGTCACGAAGCAAGGTTAATGTATGAAAAAAAGAGTGGCTCCGGCACAATGCGAGGATGTCGCGGCCCTGGCTGGCGCCGATCTCCAGGGCCATCAAGCCAGGTCTGCGAAGGTAGCGGGACATTCCCTTTAAGATGCTCCGGTAAGCCTTAAGACCGTCTAGGCCTCCGTTGAGGGCAAGACGCGGTTCATAATCCCGGATCGTCGCCGGAAGGGCGTCAATCTCCGCGGCGGTCAGGTAAGGCGGATTGGCCACAACCAGGTTGAAGAGGGGCGGCGGCTCAATTTCAGATAGGGCCTCGAAGTAGTCCCCCCGGCAGAAATGAATGCGCTGCATTACGCCGTGCTGTACTGCGTTTGCCTGCGCCACCCGCAGGGCCTCCGCGGAGATATCGACAGCATAAAAAGCAGCCTGCGGCAGATGGTAAGCCAGCGTCACCGCCAGGTTGCCGCTGCCGCAGCCCAGGTCAACGCCACAGATATCCTCTTCCCGGCCGGAAGCCCATTCCAGAACAGCGTCAACCACCAGCTCCGTTTCCGGGCGGGGTATGAGAACCTCCCTGTTGACCTTAAACTCCAGGCCGTAAAACTCTTTTCTTCCGGTAATGTAGGCAACCGGTTCACCCAGAACCCGCCGTTCCACTGCCGCCGCAAATGCCGCCGCCTTCTTCTCTTCCAGGATGGTGGAGCGCCCGAGGAAAATTTTCAGCCGGTCCCAACCCTGCAGCAGTGCCAGCAGAATTTCCGCCTCGTCGCGCGGCTTCTCTATCCCCGCCTCTTTAAAACAAAAAGAGGCCCATCGCAAAGCCTCTTCAATCGAAATCCCCTTGCCGGTGAGACTTTTCAATTTCCTGCTTCCTGCAAATGTTTTGCCCTGGCCGAAGCAGCCAGATTGTCAATGATTTCGTCAAGGTCACCCTCCAGCACCATGTCAAGTCGGTGCAGAGTGAGCCCGATGCGGTGATCGGTTACCCGGTTCTGGGGAAAATTGTAGGTTCGGATACGTTCGCTGCGGTCACCGCTGCCGATTTGTGATCTCCGTTCCGCGGCCATTTCGGCCTGCTGCTCGGTAATATATTTATCCATGAGCCTGCTTCGCAGGACCCGCAGAGCCTTCTCCTTGTTTTTCAACTGTGATTTTTCATCCTGGCAGGATACAACCAGACCCGTTGGCAGGTGAGTTATCCGGACGGCGGACTGGGTGGTATTAACGCTCTGGCCGCCCGGGCCCGTTGAGCAAAAGGTGTCGATACGCAAATCCTGCGGATTTATCTCCACCTCCACCTCTTCGGCTTCAGGGAGCACGGCCACGGAGGCGGCCGAAGTATGGATGCGGCCTCCTGATTCGGTAACCGGTATTCGCTGCACCCTGTGGACACCGCTCTCATACTTGAGGCGGCTGTATACTCCCCGGCCTTCTATACCGGCAACCACCTCTTTGAAGCCGCCAATATCGGTGGCGTGGCCGTCGATTATTTCCACTTTCCAGCCTTTCCGCTCGGCATAGCGGCTGTACATTCTCAAAAGGTCGGCGGCAAAAAGAGCGGCTTCTTCACCGCCGGTACCCGCGCGGATTTCCAGGAAAACGCCCTTCTCATCGCGGGGATCGTGCTGCAGCAGCTGCTCTTTAATCTTCCCGGCGATCTCTTCAAGACGCCCGGTCAGTTTCTTTATCTCTTCCTGCAAGAATTCGGATAGTTCTCCCTCGCGGTCTTCCTGCAGGAGTTCGCGAGCCTCGGCCAGCTCCCGTTGCAGGCTCTGGTAGCTCCGGTAAAGCTCCACCCCGGGCGCCAGCTCGGCCAGCTCCCGGGAATATTTCTGCCATAGCGCCGTTTGAGCCAGCACTTCCGGATCGCTGAGCAGCCGCTCCAGCTCCATATATCGCTGTTCAATTGCTTCCAATTTATCAAACATTATCAATCACCACGGAATCCTATTCGCTTCCCGAAATTTATTATAAATCGGGATCCACTACCGCTTTCAGCGCGCAGAGAGCCACTTCAACCTGGCCGTTATCCGGTTCGCTGGTAGTCAGCTTTTGCAGCCATAAACCGGGCAGTGAAAGTAACCGGAGCAGCGGCAAAGAGCTGCGCGCCGTTAAACGGATTACTTCATAGGATAACCCGGCTACCAGCGGCAGCATGAGCAGGCGAATGGCAATGCGCTGCCATAAGGGCAGCCAGCCGAACAGGGAAAAAAGAAGGATGCTCAGCACCATTACAATGAGCAGAAAACTGGTCCCGCAGCGGGGATGACGGGTGCTGAATTGCTGTGCTTTCCAAACATCCAGGGGCTCGCCGGACTCATAGCAAAATATGGCCTTATGCTCCGCGCCGTGGTAAGCAAAGAAGCGCTTCATTTCACTCCACCGGGTGATCAATAAAAGATAGGCCAGGAATATAGCCAGCCGGATCAACCCTTCAGCCAGGTTTAAAAGCACCGGTTGCAGGCGCTGCGGCAGGAAGCCTGCCAGCCAGGTGGGTAGGATAAAGAAAAGCCCCACCCCCAGCGCCAGGCCCAGAAAGACAACCAGAAATGTCTGCCAGCCCTGCATCTCCTCTCCCTCTTCTTGAAGCACTTCCGCAGCCGAAAGATTAATGGCGTGCACGCCGAGGATAAGTGATTCAAAAAAGGAGACCGCGCCTCTCAAGATCGGCCAGCCCAGGAGAGGGCAGCGCTTCGAAAGGGGCACTTTTTTTTCCGCAATAAGGCTGATGCTGTTGTCACCGCGCCGGCAGGCCACAACCATCCGGTCGTGGTGGCGCATCATCACCCCTTCAAGAACCGCCTGCCCGCCAACCCATTGGGGCCTTGTCATCGTTTCAACCTCCTGCGTTCATAGGGACGCCGGATGCATGCTTACTTCATGCCGTATTTACGCTTAAAGCGCTCCACCCTGCCGCCGGTATCGACAAATTTTTGCTTGCCGGTAAAGAAAGGATGGCACTTGGAGCAAATTTCCACTCTCAGGTTCTCCTTGGTGGAGCCGGTTTCAAAAGACTCCCCGCAGGCGCATGTAACCACTGTGCGATAATAGCGGGGATGAATATTTTCTTTCATGCCTCAAATAACCTCCCTGGGTTCGATTTCAGCCTAAATTTTAGCACAACCCCGTTCATTGCGCAATAAGCCCCAATTTGGAGTTCCTTAAGTCAAGCAGAAACCTTGACTCACTGGGGCTTTTCTTTATGATCCTAACCGGTTTGGAGATCCTTCGCTTCGCTCAGGATGAAGAATAGAGGAAATAATCGGCCACTGTTTCGCGGTCACTGTAAGGGACGGCCTGATCCCCCACAATTTGGTACTCTTCGTCTCCTTTGCCGGCCAGCAGCACCATGTCGCCCGGCCGGGCCCTGCTCAGAGCATAGTAAACTGCCTCCCGCCGATCGGGTATGATTTGAGGGGCGCGGCGCATTCCCTCTTTGATATCATCAATAATCGCCAGAGCGTCCTCTCCGGCGGGGTTGTCGGCGGTCAGTATTACTTCGTCACTGTAGAGTTCGGCAATCCGGCCCATTAGCGGCCGCTTGCCCCGATCCCTCTCTCCAGGACAGCCAAAGAGGGTGATCCGCCTGCGGGCCGGCCAGGTGGAAAGCAATTTCAAGACCTGTTCGAGCCCGTCGGGAGTATGGGCAAAATCAATAATTACAGTAAAACCGGCCGGTGTCTCCATCTCCTCAAAGCGTCCCGGTACCTGCCGCAGCCCATTCAACCCTGCAGTGACAGCCTCCAGGGGCAATCCCTCGCTGCGGGCTACCGCCGCTGCAGCAAGAGCATTGTAGAGGTTGTACTCACCCGGCAACTGCAAAAGCACCCGGTAAGGTTTGGACCAACCCAGCAGGTCAAAGCTGCAGCGGCCTCTTTCTCTCTCTGTTATATTAACCGCCCGCACCTCCGCCGCTTTCTCCCGGATGCCGTAGGTCAACCTGGGCCGCTTCGCAGCCCGCAAAGCCAGCTCGCTGTAATAAAAATCATCCGCGTTGAGTATGACCTTACCGCCGGATCGCTCCTTCAACAGGTCCATGAGCATGCTTTTTGCCTTCAGGTATTCCGCCATGCTGTGGTGGTAATCGAGATGTTCCCGGGTCAGGTTGGTATAGACCACGCTGTCAAAAAAGCAATGGGCCGTGCGGCGCTGCACCAGCGCATGGGAGGAAACCTCCATCACCGCCGCCAGTGCTCCCTGTTCCAGGGAAAAGTGAAGTCGCTCCTGTAAATCCAGGGACTGGGGAGTGGTCAAATTAAATTTTTGCCTGATTCCGTCTATGATCAGGCCGTTGCTGCCCAGGATGGCGGTCTTCCATCCGGCAGCTTTAAAAATATTCTTCACAAAATAGGTGGTCGTGGTTTTTCCATTGGTGCCGGTTACCCCGATTGTTTTCATTTTGAGGCTGGGGAAGCCGTAAAAAGATGCCGCCGCTGCAGATAAAGCAAGAGCGGTATCGTCTACCGTGATTACCGGGACTTTATTCCTCTCCAGGCCGACCGGACGGGAGACAACCAGCGCCGCCGCGCCCCGGTTAACCGCTTCTGCCACATGATCGTGGCCGTCGGTCCTTTTGCCCGGCAGGCAAAAAAAAAGGGTGCCCGGTTTTACTTCCGCCGAATGATGGGCCAGCCGCGAAACGCGAATCGCTTCCAGGCGCTTTTTTAGCTCCCGCCCGGCAAAGGGCTGCAGCAATATCCAGGCATTTAAACTCTGACCGGCCGGCCTATCTTCAGTGTTGGGCCCACCCTCTTTCAACTTATCCCGGCACCCCGTTTGCCTGCTTGATTGCAATTTACGGCAGATATTTAAGCGGATTCACCTTTTCACCGGCCACATGAAGCTCAAAATGAAGGTGCGGTCCGGTGGTATTGCCGGTCAACCCGATATAACCCAGAGTTTGTCCCGCCGAGATCCGCTGGTTGGCCACCACGGCCGCTTTGCTGGCATGTCCGTAGCGGGTCAGGCAGCCTCCGCCATGATCCAGCTCGATCAGGATCCCGTAACTGCCCCGGTAGCCGGCATAAGTAACCCGGCCCCCGGCGGCGGCATAAAAAGGGGTTCCGTAAGGAGCGGCAAGGTCAATCCCGTAATGGAATTTGCCGCCGCGCCACCCGAATCCGGAAGTAAGCCTGCCCTGTAAAGGCCATTGAAAGGATAGCCGCGGCGCGCTGCGGGAATCAACCCCGCCCGGAACAATAATCCTTTCTCCACGGGTCAATTTTGTGGGGTCGCTGATGGCATTTGCATGCATGATCGTACTTTCATCAACCCCGTATGAGGCGGCAATTCCCGCCACCGTGTCTCCATCCTTCACATCATGAACACAGCCAACCACGGTCAGTATTTCCAGGCGGTCTCCGGGGAATATCAGGCTGGGGTTGACAATATTATTCAACCTGACCAGCGTATCTACATCGGTCCCAAAACGTGCCGCGATGGTGTAGAGGCAATCCGCCGGCTCAACTATGTACTCGAAAATTTTGGGCCGGAGAGCCTCTTCTTCTTCTTTGATTTTTGCCGCTACAAAATCCTGCAGCTGCAGGTAATATAACGGCACCTCGCCTGATTCGCCATCTCCTTCTTCTTCTTCTTCTAACTCCAGCGCAGAAACATTTCCTACCTGCCCGAAACAGACCAACCCCAGAATTAGCACTGCTGTTGCGGCCTTAAACAGACCTGGCATGGTTTGAGCCTCCTTAACAGCTGGATATAGTGCATATTTTGCTGTGCAGGGCTGAAAATTATACATTTCATGCCAAGATGGGGAAGCAGGCGGAAAAAAATTGACCATACGCGGGCGGCGGAGACATTTTAAAATGTATACATGTTGTTTAAGAAATCCTCGTTGTCCTTGGTCTGTCTCAGCTTGTCAAGCAGCATCTCGAGGAACTCTATATTCTGGGTATTGCCCATAGCCCGCCTTAAAGCCCACATCAGCTCGATCTTGCGCTCGTCGAGGAGCAGCTCTTCGCGGCGCGTTCCTGAACGGGAAATATCAATGGCCGGGAAGATGCGCCTTTCAGCAATCTTGCGATCCAGGTGCAGCTCCATGTTGCCAGTTCCTTTGAATTCTTCGTAAATTACATCATCCATTCTACTGCCCGTATCAATTAAAGCCGTGGCTATTATGGTCAGGCTGCCGCCGCCGTCAATGTTCCGCGCGGCTCCAAAGAATCGCTTGGGCTTATAAAAGGCGGCCGGGTCAATTCCACCTGAAAGAGTCCGCCCGCTGGGGGGAATCACCAGGTTGTAGGCTCGCGCCAGGCGGGTAATGCTGTCCAGGAGAATGGCCACATCCCGGCCCTGTTCAACAAGTCGCTGTGCCCGCTCCAGCACCAGCTCGGAGATGCGGATATGGTTCTCCGGCTTCTGATCAAAGGTGGAGCTGGCCACATCAGCTTTGACGCTGCGCTCCATGTCGGTAACCTCTTCCGGCCGTTCATCAACCAGCAAGATGATCAGGGTAACCTCGGGATGATTTGTGGAGATGCTGTTGGCAATTTGCTTGAGGAGGATGGTCTTTCCCGCTTTGGGAGGGGAAACGATCAAGCCCCGCTGTCCTTTTCCGATGGGGATAAGAAGATCGATAATCCGCGTTGCCAGAATGTGGGGCTCTGTCTCCATGCGCAGCACTTCACGGGGATGCACCGGAACCAGTGAAGTGAAATTGGGCCGCCGGGCAAAAGATTCAGGTTTTTCACCGTTGATCAGCTCCACTTGCAGCAGGGCATAATATCGTTCATTGTCTTTAGGAGGCCTGATTTTCCCGGACACCATATCGCCGGTTCGCAAATTGAATCGGCGAATCTGCGACGCAGAGATGTAGATGTCATCATCTGAATAACTGTATTTATAGCGGCGCAGAAATCCGAACCCGTCGTTCATGATCTCAAGGAGGCCGGATGCGCTGTCCAGTTCATTTTCGGTTGAGCTTCCCCCGCCGTCTTCAGCACTATCAATTTCGGATGACAGCACGCCGGCAAGCGCTTCAACCAGTTCTTGTTTGCGCATGGTTGAGTGGCCCCGAATCGCCTTCTCCCTGGCCAAACGGCGCAACTCACTCAATGTTAAATTCTGTAACCGGCTTGGATCCAATTTGTAACACCACCTCTGCTCTTTGTTTCCTTCTAACGGCATTAATTACTAATAGCACAGTTATTCCACGCTTGATCAGCTCCATTTCATTACTGGGACGGCTTTACCGGGTTGCTGGATTTTAAATGGAATAGAGGTTTAAGCATCATCACCGGACCGGCCTGGTGCCGGCAGCAACCAGATTCGGGCCGGATTCGCTGCCGGGCGGTTCATATGCCTGGCAGATGCCGTCGAAGCATTACATGCTGCCCCGGCAGCGGAGGCTTTCAATAAAATTATCGCTCATTATTAATAATTAAGCAAGGATCGTCATAATATATCACTGTGTCAATACTTAGCGGGTATATTTCCTCGTTCCAGACAAATTAATTTAAAACCACCTTTGACTATTGCTTGGGATCAGCCTGGAACTACATAATTACTTCCATTTGATCATAGATAGCCT
>JAAZHP010000286.1 GCA_012510625.1 Bacillota bacterium | reverse complement strand
TCTGAAGCCATCCCCCTTAGCTCTTCTTCCGCCGCAGGGCGGCGGCAATAAAATCGCGGAAGAGCGGATGCGCGCGCTGCGGCCTCGATTTGAATTCCGGATGAAAGAGGACAGCTACAAACCAGGGATGATCGGGCAGCTCGATTATCTCCACAAGGCCGGTTTCCTCGTTGATCCCGCTGAAGACCATCCCGGCGGCTTCAAGCTTGCCGCAATAGTCGTTGTTGAACTCGAAACGGTGCCGGTGCCGCTCCATGATCCTTTCCACCCCGTAAGCCTTCCAGGCCAGCGTTCCTTCTTTAACCTTGCAGGGATAGGCCCCAAGGCGGAGAGTGCCGCCCAGCCGGGTATTGTTGTCCTGCCCCGGCATGTAATCAAATACAGGGTAAGAAGTCTCGCTGTCAAACTCGGTACTGTGCGCACCGGCCAACCCGGCGACATGGCGGGCAAATTCAATTACCGCGCATTGCATCCCCAGGCAAAGCCCCAGGAAAGGGATCTTCGCTTCCCGGGCCACTCGCGCCGCCCTGATCTTACCTTCAATCCCGCGGTTGCCAAAACCGCCGGGAATGAGAACCGCGTCAATTCCCTGCAGGAGCGCAACCGGATCACCGGTTTCAAATTCTTCCGCGGGAATTGCCTTTATCTTTACTGCCGTATTGTTTTCCCACCCGGCATGAAAAAGCGCTTCGTTGACGCTAAGGTAAGCATCGGGATAGGCCACATACTTGCCGGCAAGCGCCACCGTGACTTCATTATTTTTTAAGCAGCCGGCCCTGCTGACCAGTTCCTCCCATGAGCTCATCTCCGCTTCGGCACAGTTAAGCTCCAGCTTCTCCACGACCATCCGGTCCAGGCCCTGTTTCTGCAGCTGCAGCGGCACCTTGTAGATGGAATCGGCATCCAGGTTTTCAACCACCTCGTGCGGCTTGATGTTGCAGAAGAGAGCGATCTTCCGCTTTACATCGTCGCCCAGAGATTGTTCAGTGCGGCAGATAATAATATCGGGCTGGATCCCGATGGAACGCAGCTCCTTAACGCTGTGCTGGGTCGGCTTTGTTTTCAGTTCGCCCGACATGGGCAGGTAAGGAACCAGGGTGACATGGATAAAAAGGACATTTTCCCAGCCCAGGTCATAACGCAGCTGGCGGATTGCTTCCAGAAAGGGCAGGCTTTCGATGTCGCCGACGGTGCCCCCAATCTCCGTGATCACCACGTCTATATCGCTGTTTTGGGCGATTCTCTGGATGCGGCTCTTTATTTCATCGGTAATATGCGGAATCACCTGGACAGTCTGCCCCCGGTAAACTCCCTTGCGCTCGCTCTCGATCACCGACCAGTAGATCTTGCCGGTGGTGACATTGTTGTCCCGGGTTAAATTCTCGTCGATAAATCTCTCGTAGTGGCCCAGGTCCAGGTCAGTTTCAGCCCCGTCTTCTGTGACAAAAATCTCGCCATGCTGGTGCGGCCCCATGGTTCCCGGATCATAATTGATATAAGGATCGAATTTTTGGATGGTCAGTTTCAACCCCCGGTTCTTCAGCAGGCAGCCAAGTGAAGCTGCGGTAATCCCTTTCCCCAGTGATGAAACCACTCCGCCGGTGATAAAAATGTATTTTGTCATCTGCGCCCTCCATATATTTAACCTTGCTGCCTTGATTTTGGATAAAAGCATTCCTGAAATGGATTCTACACGGCCTTCTTATTCCCTGCTACAGAACGGCTCCATGGGAAAAAGAGACTATCTGCAGCTAAATGAAGTATTCCATGGTAGATCCCGGAAAGCGGCGCTTGATTTCTCTTCTAAAAAAATCCTCCGCTTCCCGGCGCAGCGAGGGCGGGTAAAGATATTTGCCGTATCCAAACTGCCCGTAGCGGAACTGGCGCCGCCCGGGATCCATGTCCAAGCCCGAACCGGGATAAAGCGCCTCGATTTGACGCCGCGCCTTTGCAGTAAAACGGTGCGTGATCAATTCAAAAGTAAAGGAGGTCATCTTTCCGGGCAATATATCCGCAAGCTGCTCAAGAAGTGCAAGGTAACGTTTCCGCCAGTCACCCTCCAGGAAGAGAGGGGCCAGGAGAAAACCAAAAGGGTAGCCCGCCTCGATAATCTTAAGCGCCGCGTCGAGGCGCCGCTGCAAGGAGGGGGTTTTATGCTCCCAGCGGCGGATTATATCAGGGGCGTTGATGCTAAACCTGAAGTGGGTCCGCCCGCGATGCGGCAGCTGCAGAAAAGGCTCCACCGCGGTAAATTTAGTAGCCAGCCGGAAGCGGCCGCGCTTTTCTTCTCCGAAAAATTTTATGGCTTCACTTACACCGTCGGTGAAAGGCTCAATGAAAAGAGGATCTGAAACAGCCGCTCCTTCAAATACGGTCTCTTCAGGCTCGCGCTGCCGGATGTAATCCGCAGCCCGCTCCAGGATCTCCTCCACGTTGATATAAGCGCGCAAATACGGCTTCCTGCCCAGGGTTGTCTGCAGGTAGCAGTAGCGGCATAGACCCGGGCAGCCGGTGGCCAGCGGCAGTTGATAATGAGCAGAGGGTTTGCATGACTGAAATTTGAGACCGCGCCTGACGCCGATTACCAGTGTGCGCTTGGCCTCTTCGAAAGCCTCGCGCTCGCTATTCCCCAGGTTGACCCGCACCCGGTTGTGAGAGGCGGTCATCCCCAGGGATATCCCCCGTTTCTCAAGAAGTTGATACAGTTTCCGCCCCCTCGCATAATTCAGCGCTTCCGGCTCAAAAAAAACCCGGGCAGGCCAAAAACCTATCTTCATCAACATCCTTTTGAAATAATCGGCTAAGGCCGCAAGCGGTTGCGGAGCAAAAAAAGTCTTTCTCGAAGCAGCCTGATCAACACTCCCGCTTCTTCTCCCGCCTCGTTCCAGGCCCTTCTCAGATTTTTGCCGGAATCCCGCACCGCTGCCGTTATACGGCTCCCCAGGCGGCCGGCAGTCTCTCGCATAAATAATATTCCGCCGCGAAGGAGCCCGGGCAAAATCCGGCTGTCACGGCGCAACATCTGCCAGGAACGGCGCAGGTTTTGGGGCGCCTCTGCCCAGAAAGCCGCTGCCGCTTCCAGGCCCCGGTTCAGCAGCAGCAGCATGCCTGAGATGAAGGCCCGGAGAAGCCGGGGTATAATTTGTCCTTCACGGCGCAGCTGCCGCCAGGCCCTCCGCAAATTGAAAGGCGCCAGCCGGCGTGTAATTTTCAGCGCCGCAGGCAGGATCTTTAAATAATCCCGGAATTGCCGGGCTGAAGCGGCCGCCCTTTTGGGAAATTCCTTCCACCAGCCTACCAATTCTATCAGGGCCCCGGGGTTGTTCAGGTAATAGAAACCCAGCGCCGCTCCCAGGGCAGCCAGCAGCAGGCTAACCACCGTCCCGGAAACAGCCCGCATAATCCCGTAGCTGGGCCGACCGGCAGGTGCGCCTCCCGGCGGCTGCGAAGGCGGCGCTATCTTGCTATCCTTTAAAAAGGCCGGGCCGTAGAAATAATATGAGACCACGTCGGCAAAACGTTCAATCCCCCGCTGCGCTGATTCCTTCGTGTTCGTATGCGCCCCCACCTCCAGCAGCAGGGACAGCGGCGAAAGGTCCTGGTTGTAGCTGCCCCAGATGGTCAATACGCCATGGATGAGGTCCGGGTAAAGGCGATCGGCATAACCTTTCAGATCGTAAGCAAACTGCTGGTTTGTAGCCGTGCCGGGGTTGCTCAATCCTACCACGATCTGTATTTGCGTAACCGGCTCTCCGTTCAGCTCAAGGGCGTATGTTTCCCAGGGAGCGGCGTCGCGGTGCAGATCGAAAATAGCGTCAGGCCGCTGCCTTAACAGGCGCAGCGCGGTAACCCGGGAGCGGCGGTAAGCGCCGCGATCGTGGGGCAGGTGCAGCTGGTCTGAATAAAGAACATCGATTCCCTTTTTCTCCAGGGCTTCCTTAAAGGCAAGGCCCACATCGTGTATTCCCCCAGCGCCGTAGATGCTGTCGGTGCCGTCGCTGGGAACATAGGACTCGGCATTATGCGAGTGGTATACCGCTATTTTATAGGCCAGTCTCCCCTGCTTCTGCACGGGCAAGAGCGGCTCCCGGACGTTGGAAATGTCCGGGGGTTCAATCAGGCGGACTTTCTCCACAAACCTGGCCCGGGCCAGGTAACCTTCAACGTCGATTACTTCATAAAGATCATTTCCGGAAGTAAGATAACGATCTCCCGCCTTGAGACGGTGCCCGGTGACCAGGAGGGTTCGCCCCTTTTCATCAATCATATAGAAGTAGCGTCCCTTTTTCAGCTCTTCCGGACCCAGTTCATCGAGCAGCTGCTCTTGGGCCATTGCTTGACCGGCGCCGCTTTGAAAAGAAAGCGGCGCCGCAAAGCAGGCCACGGCCAACAAAAAAGTTATAAACATGACAACGGGCAATCTCCGCATCTCAATACCGCTTCCTTATACCGGGATCACTTTTCATTTTTCTTCGCGGGGGCCTCCTCCGAGGCGCTCTTTCACTTCACCAATCAATTCAGCCAGAAGAGTCCCCACCACCCCGGCAACCAAAGCGGCATCAAAGACCCCGCCGCCGCCCAGAAGAACCGGAATGTAGCGGAAACCGCGGACCATATTTTCGACCCAGGAGCTCAGATCCATTAAGAAAATAGAGCCGACCCCGCCGATAAATGCGGCCCGGCGCGAACGGCCAAGAAGGTAAGCGATCAGCCCCGCCGCAGCAGCCGGCAGGTAGAGCGGGTCAAGCTCGTAGCCCAGCGAACCCGGGTTGATGGGCAAAAGCCGGTCCAGGCTCCAGACCAGTGCGGCCCCGGCCAGGGCGGTCAGCGGGCCGCGCAGCTTCTCTTCTTTCTCCGGGGTTTTGATAACCAGGTAAGCGCATATCCCTAAGGGGATTCCCATCCCGCCGATGTTTAGGGCCAGTCCCCCGCCCAGCGGCAGGGAAGGAAGAAAGCCGCCCGCGTACATCAGGGCAACCAGGATTAGCGCCGTCTTCTTATCCATCCGCAGGCGATCCAGCACCCGGTGCAGCAGGATCAGGTAGATAATAGCGGTAACAATAACCACAAGCATGATTCCGGGGGCTCTTGCATACATGGCCGCTCCCGCCTTTGCTGCCTTAAGGAAAATGAAGGACAGTTTATCTTTCCCCCCGGCGGCAGTAAGATATGCACAAGCAGGGGCTGTCCCAAAATGACAGCCCCTGCTTTTCATCCCGCCCCCCGATTATTCGGAGGGGCGGGCATTTTACAGATTAAGGTATAGACTCCATTTGCAGGGGCGAGGCATGCCTCGCCCGGCGGTGAGGTACAGACGTTCGTGGAAGCCTTTTGCTCAATCGAGATTATTGTATGGTTTGCTGATAAAGGCAGCCCAAACCAGTACCAATTAAGGAAACAAAAAAATTGAACACGCACCTGTGTCATTATTAGGGCGGGCACAAGGCCCGCCCCTACAGGGATGGATTAAAGTCAGCAACTGCTGCAGTTTTTACTGCTTCACCCGCCGCATCCGCCCGAAGCCAAGCCGCCCTCACCCGAACCGCTCCTCCGGCTGCGAAAGGCAGAGAGCACCTTCTTTGATTCCGCGGCACACTGCGGGCAGGGAACGCTCTCCTGGGACGTGCGGCAAAGCTCCTCGAATTTTTTTTGACACTGCGGGCAAAAAAATTCGTATAGAGGCATCGCAAAACCTCCTCTCATCAATCAAGATCCCCAGGCACCGGGTTATTAAAGCTCCCGGGCGTAATTGACTTCCACAGAAAGCTCCCGGTCGTTGAGATGGACAAAGCGGGCGTTTAAAACGCCTTCCAGCTGCGCCAGCCGGCTCAAGAGCTCCGGAGTAATCTGCTCATCTACCTGGAGCGCCATCATCGCTTCGCCGCCGGCCGAGCGGCGTCCCACCTGCATCCCGGCAATATTAATGCCGTTGTTCCCCAGAAAGGTGCCGACGCGGCCGATTACCCCCGGCTTGTCGATATATGTGCAAAGAAGCATGAACGGTGAGGGGAGCACTTCAATCCGGTAATCCCCGATCCGGACAATGCGGATATCGGTGCGGTTGAATATGGTTCCGGCAATGGTGTGCTTCTTGCCGCCTGCCATTACCGTAAGCACCACCAGGTTGGTGAAGTTTTCTATATTTTCACTGACCGATTCGCGCACCCGGATGCCCCTGCTGCGGGCAATATGCGGCGCGTTGACGAAGTTGACCTGCTCGCCCAGGATATGCGAAAAAAGCCCGATGAGGCAGGCGGTAGTCAGGGGAGCAACGGGGTAGCCGGCCACTGCGCCGCCGTAATAAAGTTCAATCTCTTCAAGCCGGCCGCCGTATAGCTGAATATAAAAACCGCCCAGCAGGCGCATCAATGGGAAAAAGGGTTTTAGTCCGGAAATCACTTCAGGGGGCATGGCCGGCATATTCACCGCTGAAACCACCGGATCGCCCCGCATGGCCAGGACAACCTGCTCCGCCACCTGCACCGCCACATTAACCTGGGCCTCCCTGGTGGAAGCCCCAAGGTGAGGCGTGGCGATAACCTGGGGCAGCTTCAACAGCGGGCTTCCATGGGGCGGCTCGTGTTCAAAAACATCGAGGGCCGCTCCCGCCACCTTTCCTGAAATAATAGCTTCATAGAGAGCCTCCTCATCAATCAGCCCTCCCCGGGCACAGTTCACCAGCCGAACTCCGGTCTTCATCATGGCCAGTTCTTCTGCCCCGATGAGATGATAGGTCTGCTTGTTGCAGGGAAGGTGCAGGGTGATAAAATCGGCCTCTTTCAAAAGATGTTCCAGGTCAACCGGAGTAACGCCTGTTTTTTCCGCCTGCTCCGCAGAGATGTAAGGATCGTAAGCCAGGATTGTCATGTCCATGGCCCGGGCCCTCTTGGCCACTTCTCCGCCGATCCGGCCCAATCCGATGATCCCCAGGGTCTTCTTATGGAGCTCCACGCCCATGAAAGAGCCCCGTTCCCAGCGTCCGCTCTTTAAAGTACCGTCCGCCGCCGGGATATTCCGGGCCAGGGAGGTAAGCATGGCGATGGTATGCTCCGCCGCAGAAATAGTATTCCCCTCCGGAGCGTTAAGCACGACGATGCCCCGCTCAGTGGCCCGCTCCAGGTCTATATTGTCAACTCCCACCCCGGCCCGGCCGATCACCCGGAGATTTTTACCCGCATCAATCACCGCGGCGGTAACCCTGGTCCCGCTTCGCACCACCAGGGCATGGTAATCCCCGATTCGCTCTATTAGCTGCGCCTCGTCAAGACCGGTGATGTGATCCACATGGCAATGCTGTTTCAACAGAGCGATCCCCTCCGGAGAAAGGGGGTCGCTGACCAGTACTTTCACCGCGTTACCTCCCGCCAATGGAGTACGAATAAGTATACAAAAAATATTAGCATACTGCCGCTTAAAGTAAAAGCCAGATTAATGCCATAAGAAAAAACCGTAACCGTAGTTACGGAAAGAGATGGTTTTTAACCAATTAATCCTGCCGGCTTTTCCCACCGGAGAAAGAAACACCCACCATAGCTGCCCTTGAGAGCAACTGCTTACCATAGTGCTCAAACTAATATACAGCCGGAAAAGTCAGTGCAACTCAGGTCCGGCCCTTCAATCTCTTTCTCTTTTTAGCCCTGCGTCTTTTTTTACGCTGTCTTTTTAGCTGCTTTGCGGTTTTCTCTTTTGCCAGATCCTTCTCCTCCTTACTGCTCTAACTTTCCCGGCCGGGGCAAATGAAATAACACGGTATATTATATCACCAACAGGAAAATAAGGAAAGGTGAAGAACATTC
>JAAZHP010000285.1 GCA_012510625.1 Bacillota bacterium | reverse complement strand
GCTGATTTATGAGAAGCGTTTACCTGATGGGGACGGCCCAGTTTTGGCCGCTGTTATTGTCCCAGTTGTTGGCGCTGTCTTTGAAACAGAAGTTCATTTCTCTGGTGCCCTTTACCTCGGCAACGCAGCTAAAACTGTTTTGGGGCGTTTTCGACATGTAAATGTCTTCAACTTGATTCCATCCGTCGAAGCCACAGCGCATCCAGATCCGGTCGGCGCCGCTTTGGGCCAGCAGGCCGCGGTATTCAACGCGCACGCTTTGCCCCCTGGCCGGGCTCCCGGGTTCCATGGAAATCCGGTCGTCTAAATGCATTTATCGTTCACCTCCTTGCGTTATTATCTTTATTTTCTCCCTTTCTGCAGATTTATTACCTTCCAGCGGTGAGAGGATTTTTCTTCAATAATGCCGAAAAAATGATCAAGCTATTTATTTTCTAAACAACCACCCCGTAAAGGAGGATGCCGCCGTGAGCGAACAGATAGTTTGGATTACATTTGAAACGATGGAAAATTTCATGGCTGATGTTTTTGAAGGGGTGGGTGTCCCTGAAAATGAGGCCCGCATCTGTGCCGACGTGCTCATCACTGCCGACAAGTGGGGTATTGATTCGCACGGCATTGGGCGGTTGAAAACGATCTATTACGACAGGATCAGGGATGGAATCCAGTTTCCGGTGACCAACTTTGAGCTGCTCCGGGAGGGTCCGACCACGGCGGTTGTGGACGGGCATCACGGCATGGGCCAGGTCATCGCGAAGAAGGCGATGGATCTGGCCATAGATAAAGCCCGGCGCTACGGAATGGGGATGGTAGCCGTGCGCAATTCGACTCACTTTGGCATCTGCGGCTATTACCTGAAGATGGCCGCCGACGCAGGAATGATCGGCATGGTCGGGACCAACGCCCGGCCTTCCATAGCGCCCACCTTCGGAGTGGAAAATATGCTCGGGACAAATCCGCTTACCTTCGGTTTCCCTACTGATGAAGCCTTTCCCTTTCTCCTCGACTGCGCCACCTCTGTGACCCAGCGGGGCAGGATTGAAGTTTACGCCCGGGCCGGTGAAAAGATCCCCCAGGGCTTGGTGATCGATGAGCAGGGCAACAGCATGACCGATCCCGAGCAGGTTCTCATCGACCTGGTCAAGGGAAAGGCGGCGCTGGCCCCGCTTGGAGGTATTGGGGAGGATACTGCCGGTTACAAGGGTTACGGCTACGCCACCGTGGTTGAAGTGCTGTCGGCGGCTTTGCAAGGCGGAGCTTTTCTCAAGCAGCTGACGGGGTTTGACAAGGATGGGCGGAAGGTTCCTTATCGCCTCGGCCACTTTTTTATGGCTGTCAATATAGAGGCCTTTACCGGCCTGGCTGACTTTAAGCAGGCAACCGGCGGCATCTTGCGGCAGCTGCGCGCTTCAAAGAAAGCCCCTGGACGGGATAGAATTTACACGGCTGGAGAGAAGGAGTACCTGGCCTGGCTGGAGCGGAAAGATAAAGGGGTTCCCGTCGGCAGAAAACTTCAGGAAGAGATGCTGGTCATGCGGGATGAACTGGGTCTCACCCGGTACCGTTTCCCCTTCGAGTAAAGCAGGTATGGCTCGATTTACAGGCTTATAACCCGAATGGAAGAATTATTGCGGCATCGCTTTAAACTGTGCCCCGGGCGTGCAGGTAGTCATATATGAGAAGCCCCAGGTGAAGCTTGAAAATATTGCCCGGGGCATCCAAAGGCATTTTTGTGATTTCCTCGATCTGATTAAGGCGGTATTTCATCGTGTGGCGGTGGATAAATAGTTCCCGGGAAGCCCGGCTGATATTAAGGCTGTTTAAGTATTTGCGCAATGTATCTACCAGCGCTCCCCCGGTTCGCCGGTCGTAATCCAAAAGCGGGGCCACGGTTTCCCGGTAGATAGATTTTAACGGCTCGCTGCTCTGAATCTCGGTTATAACTTTAAAGAAGCCCAGGTCATCGTAGGTCAGCGGTTCTCCAGCTTCGATCAGATCCAGTTCGGCGATATGCATCGTTTTCCGGGCTTCGTCCATGGCGCTGCCTGTTTCCAGCAGGTTGTGCCGCACACTGCTGGCGCCGGCCACAAATTTGAACTGCGGGAAAAAGAGCTTGAGCTCGCCCAGCACCCGGCGGCCTACGGTCAGGAACTGTTCGGGAGACTGCTTTCCCGCTTGCAGCAGCAGGACATAATTTTCGTCCTGGGGGCCGGCCAAAAAGGGAAGCTTGTGCTGGGTTAAAATATGGGTCAGGGCAAGCTCCATCAGCAAAGGATCATCCTGTTTTCCAGCTCCGGCCTCTGCAGGATCAAGCGGAAGCGCCTTAATTGATAATATTATGAAGGCGTCTTCCGGCGCAATGTGCATCTTCATCAGGTCATCTTTAAAATCATCCGGGTTCTCGCCATGGATGAGACGATTTAGCAATTCGCGGCTCAGGCGCATGACTGTTTTCAAACGATCGCTCTCGTCGTAGGCGTCACTGTCTGCCTGGAAACCGTCCCGGCGCATTAGCTCTCCCAGCAATCCCCTGGTCAACTTTTTAAAGCTGACTTCAAAGGGGATCTCAATTACCGGAATGCCGTGGTCGGCGGCAAGTTTAATAAAATAAGGCGGAATTTCCTGGATGTAATAACCGGTTTGAATTGCCAGCGCGGCCAATCCTTTATTGGTAAAATAAGTGATAAGCTCCTTTTGGCGGGCTTCGTTCTCCATGTTCAAATCGTAGGCCGTGGTGATCAGGAACTCTCCGTCTTCGATATGGCGGAGATCATCCAG
>JAAZHP010000284.1 GCA_012510625.1 Bacillota bacterium | reverse complement strand
GTGTTTGGCCCCACCGAAATGACGGCATAGCGTGGCTTTACCGCCCGGAGCAGTTCGGGCAGCAGCTCCATAAAAGCGCCGTGATGGGGAACCAGGAGCACATCCGCCCCGAGATGGGATTTCTGCCTGAGAAGCTCCCGGGCGCCTTCATTTTCAATATCGCCGCAGAACAGAAAGCTTGCTTCGCCGTAGCTGAGCTTGAAGACCAGCGAGTTGTTGTTCAGGTCACTGCCGGTTCCCTCGATTAGTTTTTGCGGCGGCCCCAAGGTCTCAAGGCGCAACCCGGAAGCGGCGCCCCAGGCGCGTCCCGCCCCGGCCCGCTCAATATGGATCCCCTGCGCTGCCGCCCGCTCCAAAAGGTCTTCATAATAGGGCGATTCACCTTCTGCAGGGGAAACCAGGAGGGTGTTCACGGGGATCTCTTCAACAAGGGGCAGCAGGCCGCCAAAATGGTCTTCGTGGGGGTGGCTGACCACGGCCAGCTCAATCCGGCGGATGCCCTGCCGGCGCAGGAAAGGAAGCAGCACCATCTCCCCAGTCTTTCCCGGCTCCTCCCTGGGTGGAGAATCCCCGCCCCCGTCGATTAAAATGTTCGTCCCGCAGGGCGATTCTACCAGGGCCGCTGCTCCCTGCCCCACGTCGAGAAAAGCAACTACCATTTCGGAGGAGTGAGTCGGGATCACGATGTGACCCCATAACAGCAGGACGGCCAGCCCCAGAATGGCAAAGAGGAGCAGCTTGCGGATAAAAATAGCGTTTTGTTTGGTAAAAGATTTCAGGAGATATTTTTGCAGCGGCATGCCCTGACTTGCCGGGTGTGGGGGCTGGAGTTCTTTTTCCCGCTGCCGGAGCCGGCGATAGCGGTAATATAGAAAAACAGAGCCGGCCATCAACAGGTATATGAGAGCCAGTCCCGCTTCACCAGGGGGCTGGACCGGGCGGTAGAAAAAGGGGTAGCGGGCCAGCCCAGTAACCAGGATCACCAGTTGAAGCAGGAGGCCGCAGAGACGCAGGATCAGCGCGGCGGCCGCCGGCCAGTTAAGCCCCAGCAGGGCGCCGCCCAGCCCCAGGCCCACCAGCGGCGCCATCAGCGGCAGCAGGATCAGATTGAAGAAGAGCGCTCCTACCGGGATATGCTGAAAATAGTAGGCGCAGAGAGGCAGGACCCCGATCTGCGCCGCCAGCGTCACCGCCAGTGAAGACCGGATAAATTTGGGCAGTCTCATCTTTAGCGCCGCTTCGGCAAGGGGCGGCTGCAGGTAGATTATGCCCAGGGTGGCGGCATAAGAGAGCTGAAAGCCTACAGTGAAAAGATGAAGCGGATTCAGCGCCAGGGTAACCAGGGCGGCCAGGCCTATCGCCGTGGGCAGATCTCGATCCCGGTCCAGGAGCTGCGCTCCCAGGGCAAAAGAGAGCATTACTGCCGCCCGCAGCGCCGATGGACGCATCCCCGTCAGGTAGGCGTATCCCAAAGTGAGGACAATGGCCAGGAAAAGCGGCAGCTTCCCCCGCAGGCCCAGCCTGCGCCACAGCCCCAAAATCAGCGCCGCCACCAGGCCCACGTGAAGGCCGGAAACGGCAAGCAGGTGGCCGGTGCCGCTGGAGGTGAAATTATCCTGAATATCCTCCGGCAGGCGGCTGCGCTGCCCGAAGAGGATCCCCGCCAGCAGCTCCGCCTCCGGCGAAGGCAGGTTCTTTTCGATTACGGCAACCATGCGGCTGCGCAAAGCAATGGCCGAGGCAGCCAGGCGGCCGGGGTTCCCGCCGCCAAGCAGGCTGACCTGGAGCGGGTTGGGATAGATGAGGCCGTCAATCCCCTGTGAGCGGAGATAAAAGGCGTAGTCAAAGCCGCCGGGCACGCGCCTTCCTTTCGGCTCAACGATGGTGCCGCGCAGGCGCAGCCTTTCTCCGAAGCGGTAGAGTTCCCGCGCAACGCCGTAGATCTTGACCAGGAGCCTGCCGGAGATATCTCGGCGCCCTTCCGGCGTCTGCACCGTTTCCACCTGCAGCACGTAAGCGCTGTGATCCTCGCGGTGCAGCGGCTCCTCTGCGATAGTCCCCTCCACATAAAG